>NZ_JACJPT010000016.1:0-77519 GCF_014696195.1 Sphaerospermopsis sp. FACHB-1094
TCCTGACTCCTGACTCCTGACTCCTGACTCCTGACTCCTGACTCCTGACTCCTGACTCCTGACTCCTGACTCCTGACTCCTGACTCCTTGATCTCCTGACTCCTGACTCCTATGCCCTCACGGAAAGACTTTCTCAGCAACTCCTATTTATAGATATTAACAATATCTTCGCCAATTTGTTTGATTTTATTGACTAATAATTCTGGTTTTACTACTTTTACCCCACCTTTAAAACCGAGAATCCAGCGTAGTAATTCTATATCATCTACACACCATTTAGGTAACATAACTTGAAAGCGATGGGGAAATTTAGGATCTCTTGTCTGTTTAAGACAAAAAATAGATTTCGGTAGATTCAATTTTTTAGCTGTAGTGGGTAATGACATTTTCATTTGTGAGGAAGGAAAACGTTTAGTTCCTTCAGCGACAAAGTTAAACATACTATCATTAAACCAAAGTTCAATGGTGATCAAAACCTGAGAACGTTCTTTTTTAGTTCCTTCTAAAAGTGTTTTTTGATCTTGATGATCATATCCTAAAAAAATGCTGGCACACATTTGAGAAAGTTTTTGTAATTTGTTTAATGCTGTTTTCTGTTCTGTTTGGGAACGGTTGATGATTTGATGTTTACCGATAAATAATCTATCTAGTCTTTCAAATCGTAATAAACCTTTTTTGTCTCCACTCATTAATTCATAACCTAAGTACCAAGCAGAATTAAAAAATACAATTTGTAAAGGAAATGCTAAAAAGAATCCTTCTTGATCATGGGCAAATTTACCACTTCCAGGAAAACGGTTTAATTCTAATAGTTTTCCTTGGGCGATCGCTTCTTCTAATTCTTGGATATTTCTGGCTAAAGATTCTTGGGGTAAATAATCTGCATCTATCATACTACGATTGGCGATCGCCCGCACGGGATAAACTTGATTTACACCTAATTTACTTTTTTCCATACGACTAGTAAACTTTTGGTAAATCTCTAAAGCAATAGGATCATTTAAACTTTTAGCTTGAGATTGTAACATATTAAAAATTTGTGTTAACTCTAAACTTGATAAAATTCCAGTTCCTGCAAAATAACCGTCACGCATAGAAAAATCCGGGAGAATTTTATAGGGTTTGAGGACTTTTTCAATATCTTTACGAACTGAATCTATACTATTACCAAAAATTCCTTCATATTTTGGCAATGCTAACAGCAAAGTTTTTAAACTACCTGATCCTGAAGAAAATAAAAATGGATGATGGAGAATTAACCGGATAATAGATAACAATCTTTGAAAAGCTGTTAAATCTGAATAAGGATGAGTTATTAAAACAGTGGCAGATTTAGGAACATAATCACCTACATCAATAGTACCGGGAAGAACTTGAGAAATACTATTGACACCAATAAAACTATTTTTCTGTAACCAAATTAAATCTTGAGCAATAGATTGTTTATCTGCATATACTTTACCATATAACCGACTTACAAAACCAGCTACTTCTGCCAAAGAATTAGCAAATTCAGGAAGATAACCAAAAACATTCAATAATAAATGAGGATGTGTAGATTGTAAATTACCAACTCCTGGATAATTAATAATTACAGAAATCAAATACATCAACCTTTCAAAATCTAAGAATCTACTATAAGCGTGAAAAGTTATGTGACTATTGCGATTACTACGATTAACAAGAGTTCTATCAAGTTGTTGAATCGTATTTACAACTTCTTGAAAATTGAACTTTGGGGAAATGACATCAACTTCCTTAATAATTACCAAACCTTCCCCAGAAACCGGGGGAAAATCTAACAAAGATTGATACATACTATCAATAACCATATCGGGAACTTGACGGTGACGCTGTTGATTCCATTGTTTACAAACTTCCAAAGGAGTTGTTAAATACCAACCGATCCACAACACGGGAAAATCAACCGCCACATTCAACTTTTCTAATAAATCTAATCTCCATATCCGCCTGGCGTTAGTAGCATCATAAATGACACCAACACCTTCAGTAATAGCATTAACTACAGCAGAAATCACCTTTGCTTCAATTTCCTCCCATACACCTTGAATAGAAGCATCACCATATAACTGATGACGAATAGCATCAGTAGAAACAACGCGATAATTACCCAACTTAGCGAGACTAGCAGCAAAGGTTGATTTTCCGCTACCAGGAACACCGATGAGGAAATGACAGATAGGAGTGGACATAATTATTCATATTCAAAACTTATCTTGCATTTTCCCCCCTACCTTGGGGTAAAAGTCTAGTGTTTTCAAGCGAATGAGGAATTTATTACCCTAGTTCCCCCAGTAAATTTCGTCATTCGCATGAGTAGCAGTTTACAACCAAAATTTTACCGCTAAGATAAAGCACAAGGGAGTCAATGTTCACAGATTGCAAAAAACAGCCAAATTTGTTGACACATCTTTACAGATATTGACAATACCTGTTTCATTTTCTTACCAATTATGAAAAACTCTTTTTTTTTCACACAGTATAACTTTTAGCGTGTATTGTGAAAACTAAGCAAACAAGGAGATACAGAACCCGTGACTAAATATACTGCTATCACCTTTGCACCCGTCCAAGGGTTCATAGAAAAATCCCGCAAACTGCGAGACTTATACGGTGGTTCATTAATTCTGTCCTACTTGAGTCAACAAATAGTTAACTCTGTTAATACGCACAATTTAACATTAATTTCTCCTGCACTTCCTACAGTTCAAAAAGGAATGCCAAACCGCATTTTAATTAAAGGAGAAATGACCAGAGAACAAGCAGAACAAGTCATCCTTTCCCGATGGAAAGAGATGTTAAAAGTTTGCCGAGAATGGATAGAAAAACAATTACCAGAATTTGATTATCAATGGGAAAGAGAATGGAGTTTATGGGGTTCTCACACTTGGGAGATATTTCAAGGATGTGGTAATAGTATCATTGAGGCAATGAATGATTTAGAAACTAAAAAATTATCCCGTGATTGGACAGCGGTAAACTGGATTGGTGAAAGTTCTAGTTTAACAGGTACTGATGGAATTGCGTTTCCTGGGATGGGTGGAAAATCTCGTAATCCTCAAACCATGAACTATAAATTAGAAGATGAGAAAATCAAGGATTTTTATAGTAAATTAGCAGAAATTACCGAAGACCAAAAAGAAGGAAATCCAGAAAATCCAGAAAATCCAGAAAATCCAGAAGGTAAATTTATTGCCATTAACGAAAAATTGAGTATTCCCGAATTAGTAAAACGTCTCGTTACATGGAAGAAAATTCAACAACAAATAGGTATAGATCCACTGGATAAAGGTTTTACAGAAATTCAACGTAAACCACAACCAGCACAACCAGAAAAAAATCAAGAAAGTGTTCCTGGACAATGGACAGGATGGTTTATGGGAGATGGTGACGAAGTTGGCAAACATTTACAAGAATTAGCGAAAAAAGAAAATGGTGATGAACAAATAAAAAACTTTAGTGATGCTATGCGAACTTGGGGTAAACAATTTGATGAAAGATTTAATTTAAAACAAAAAATAGGTAGAATTGTTTACGCTGGTGGTGATGATTTTTTAGGAATTATTTATAGTAATAATCCTCAAAAACCCATTTCCCCATTAACAGCCTATGAATGGTTATTAACGTTAAATGAGACATGGCAAAAACACCAACAGAAAATAACTGTCAGTGTCGGTTTTGTCTGGGTTGCAGGTAGCGTACCTCAGCGAGATGTTTTACAACATTGTCGGGAAGCGGAAAAAGTAGCCAAATCTCTAGGAAGAGATAGAGTAACTATTCGGGTGGTTTTTAATAGTGGTCAATATATCCAGTGGACTTGTCCCTGGTGTTATTTGGGGATTTTAAAGAAGTATCAAGATAGGGATAGTAAAACATTTGAACAATGGGAAGCTAAAGGAAGAAATAAGGAAGATTTTCCTAACTGGGGTCATGTTTATAGTGATTTAGCTACGTTAAAATCTCGTCATGCAATAAATTTGAAAGAGAAAAACAAGGAAAGTGTGAATGAAATAATAGCATTAGAACTGTTTAATATTTACTTTGACAAACAAAAAGAATATTTAGAAAATCATCAAGAAAAACTTGTTGGCAATTCAGATAATTTAGAACTAATGAAATGGATTGATAGTTTAATTAATGTAGGATGGTATTTATGTTCAACTATCTAATTTGTATCAGTCCGTTAGGATTTATGTATGGTAGTGCTGGTGCATTTTTATCACCAGAAAATTTAGTTGGTCGTTCTGGTGCTAAATTTCCTCCTGAAGCAGCAACATTATCAGGATTGTTTTTTAGTGTTAACCAAGTTCAGAAAATATGGAATCAAGAAAAATTAAGTCATGATTTATATATTGCCGGACCATTTTGGGGAAAAACAGATAATCCAGAATATTTTTATGTACCAATTCCCTGGACTAAAATTATAGCTGAAAACGAGTCTAGCGAATGGGAATTTAAAAATGATAAATGGCATTGTGACAACTCACAACTAACACCTGATTATCAATGGCAAAGAATCAATTCTTGGAACTATGCAGCAGAACACATCCGCGGTAATAGCTATGCTGAAAAAGTCCCGTGGAAGTTTGTTCCTGTCTTACATCCTCATTTAAAAAATGATGAAAGATGTACTTTCAAGATCGATGATAATACTAAAGGTGGATTATTTCTAGAACATTCTGTACATCTAGACTCAGAATATTGCTTAGTTTATTTATCTACTAAAGCTTTACCTGATGGTTGGTATAAATTTGGTGGTGAAAATCATGTTGTAGAAATCAATAGTTTTAAACTACCTAATGATAGTCCCATTTTAGAGCTTTTACGTCAACCAATAGAAGATAAATTTGCATTAATAACACCGGGAGTCTGGGGTTCTAACCGAATCTCTCACCGTCAACCCCAACCAGAGGATCATAGTTTTCCTGAAACTGTGCAGATGCTAACAGATAAACCTGTTCCCTATCGTTTCCGTTCCCAAGGAACATTAGGAAGAGGACGTTATGCTGTTCCTGCGGGTAGTGTTTACGTACTCAAAGAACCTATTAATAAACCTTGGTGGGAATGGAACGAGAAATGGTTTCCTAATGAAGGTTACAGTCTTAAAAAACTCGGTTGTGGTTTGTGTTTACCAGTAGAAATTGAAGGAGTTAACTAAAATGTATACCAAAACCTATGGAATTATCGAAACCTTAGCACCCCTCCATGTTGGTGCAACCGCAGGAGAAGAAAGCGGAAATTTAAACTTGATTTTCCGTGATCAATTTACCCAAACTGGTATCATTCCCGGTAGTTCTATTCGTGGTCGTTTACGTTCAGAAATGCGTAATGATCAAAGTGAAAATGAAGCCAATTATTGGTATGGTAACGGTGCAGACGATGACAAAAATAACGAATCTATCGTTAAATTTGAATATGCTTCTATAGTTTGGATTCCCGTTTTTTGTCCAGGTCAACCTATTGTATGGGTAACTTGTCAGCGATTATTAAAACGTTATCAAAGAATAGCAGGTGATAGCATTGTTAAGGTAAATGGACAAGATCAACACCTCAAAGACATCAAAATTCCTGATGCTTATACAGGTTCAACCAACTTAGTCGCAAAACAAGCAACAGGAGGTAAAAGAACGATTTTCTTTAATTTAGGTTTCTTAGAAATTAACAAAACACAAGACTTATCACCTTGGTTTCCTGACCAGCAACAACAACCATCAGTCGTAGTTGCTGATAGTGATATTGGTATGATTCATGATATGGCATTATATCGCCAAAGTCGTGTCCGTCTCAAACCAGATCAAAAAGTAGTCGAAGGTGGGGGGTTTTTCAACACCGAAGCATTGCCCGAAGGAACTATTTTAGTATTTCCTATTGCTATTAGAGATGATAAATCAGGTAAAAAATGGCAACCTTTCACTATTGGCAAAACCGCAGATATTTATTTAGGTGGTTTAGAATCAATTGGTTTAGGTCATTGTGAATTAACTATCAAAGGAGAATAAAAAATGACTTGGCAATCTTATAACTTAGACCAAAAAGCACAAAAATTAGTCCTCATCTACCGGGATAAAAAAGGTGTCATCGGTCAATCTCATAAAATGAGAAGTACCGTAGCTTATGGTTTAGAAAGATTTTGGGGTGAACATTTACGACTCTTACCTAAAGAACCAGACAAAGGTAAATATTGGCGTGACACTTGGACAACTTTTGTGGGAATTATGAAACAAGCAGGAATTAAATTACCTGAAGATCAAGTTGATGGTAGTAATACCCGACAAGTACAAGATTATGCTTCTAGATTATGGAGTTTAGATATTGAAGATCAACGCATTTGTTTAGCAGTATTGACTCAATTTTGTGACAGTTTAGTTTGGTGGACTCAACGTTATAAAAAACCAGGTGATAGTGATGCCGAACAGTAATGAAGTACCCTTAATGTTTCAAGCACAAATTAGCGGTAGGGGACAAATTCAATATATTCAACAACCTGAACAGTCTGAAAGATGGGTTGATGAATGGCTAGAAGCTACCGCTATCAAGCCTCCTAATTTTAGTCATCATGTCAGAACAAAGGAATATAAAATTAGTTGGCGGTTGCTTTCTAATAGTGGTCAAGATGATGATTTTATCCGTCCTGTAATTGCGGCTAATGGGTTTCCCTATTATCCTGGTGCGAGTATGAAAGGTGCATTTTTAAGACATTGTACCCCTGCACAAGCTATTAGATATTGTGGTTATCAAAATAGTAGTGAAACTAAACCGGGAATATTACGTTTTCATGGTGCATTTCCCCAAGATGCAACTTGGAAAGAAGAACCTTTAATTGATGTAGTTCACCCCCAAGAAAATTGGCAAGTAAAAAACAGTGATTCCCATGCTGCATTTTTGCAAATTTCCCTTTATGCACCAACCTTAGTTTTTGGTATTTCTAGCACTATTGAATTAGAGGATAGTGAATGGGAAACTATTTGGAGTATTTGGGATCAAGCCATAGAAAGGGGTATTGGTTCTAGGGTAAGTGCGGGTTATGGTCAACCTATTAATCACCCAGAAACTAAGTTATTTACTGTGAATTTAAAAGGACAAGGTTTAGCCTCACAATTAATAGATAAAACTGGTGAATTTCGCCCCAATATGTTTAAAGCTGCTTTACGGGGTCATACTTTACGGTTATTTAGTGGGGTGACAGATGAAAATACAGCACAAGAATTAACTAAGGAACTGTGGGGAGGTTTTGCAGGTGCTAAAGGTGCAGTAGTGGGAGATTTAGGTATTGCTTTTCATGCTGAAAGTTTAGTCATGGGTGAGTTTACCTATAATCACAATAGAATATCTATGCCTACCTATGATTTAAAAAAAGGTACTTTAACTATTCTCTGTATGAAAAATCATGCAGATGAATATAGAAAGCAATTGAGAATTTTAGCTAAAGCAATTTTGCGATTTTCTCTATTAATAGGTGGTTTTGGTAAATCATCCCGCAGGGTAGATCATAGAATCTTTTTCCCTAAATATTTCGACTATGAAGATAAACCTATGATTGGTTGTCAATGGGGATTTACTCAAGAATCAGAACCATATTATTTTCCTGTGAATAATATTAACCACATCAAAAATATTATTGAGAATGTTCGCAAAGCTGTCAATAATTGGTTGGTTTTTAAAGGTAAATCTCAAAATTATCAACGAAATGCTTGGCGGGAATGTTTTCATCCTGAAAATGTACAAATTTGGGGACGTTTAGCGGTAGATAAAGAAGATAGTTTAGCAGTGGGCTGGTTTCATGGAAATTATAGAGGTAGTCAATCAATTAAACGTTCTAAATTGACTGGGGAAATGGGAAAAATTGGCAGAATTTACCATCGAATGTATCCCCATTATAAAATCAGGGAAGATCAGATGGTTCGCCAACGAGGATATGTAGAGTTATTAACCATCTTTCCTGATAAAAGAGATGAAACTACTAAACAGTTTTTAGCTTTTTTACCAACAAGTGGGTTTGAAAAATTGTGGGGTGTGTAATCAAGATCCCGGACTTCTATGATTAATTCAAATAGAAGTCCGACATCTATCTGCAAATTTGATTAAGTAAAAATTTGATTAAATAAATTTTCAGGAGTTGAAAAAATGAGTATTTGGATTGTAACTACTGGCAATAGTGATGTCAAATTAAATCCTAATTATAATGCTAATAAATGGCAGAAATTTTATAGAATGGTTAGAAGTGAATTATCTAATCATTTGTTTGAACCATCTCGATTAAAAAACGCTCCTGCTAATGAACCTTATACCGTTCCTGCAAGGGTTATGGGTATGGTTTATAGTCCTCAATTAAATGACGAAAGTTTCAATATTTTTGATGATTTATACTTTCCATTGTTAGATACTTTCACTGATTTTTTGAATAAATTAGACAAAAAAGAAAAAACTAAGAAAGTAATAGTAATTACAACAAATCAGGAAAATGCTTTTGACGATCATGATAAGAAAAATAATAAATGTCCTTATTGGCAAGATACTTGTCAACTTATACCTATCTTGAAGAAGTATTTTCAGCAAAAATTTCCTCAGTTACAAACAGATAAAGATATTCACTTTTTAGAATTAAAAGCTAATTCTAAAACAGAAGGTCTTGATAATTGGGATCAGTGTTTAATTTTAGTTAACAAGTTATTTCAAGAAAATATTACTAACTTGGGAATCAAAGAATATACAAAAATTTTTGTTAGTCATCAAGCAGGTACTCCAGCTATTTCTTCCGCAGTTCAGTTTACAAGTTTAGCCAATTTTGAAAAGCAAGTACAATTTTTAGTTAGCAATGAATATGACCAAGGAAATGCAATTCCTATTCCTAGTTCTAGTTACTTGCAAGGTATGAAATTACAGGAGGCTAAGGAATTATTAGATAGATATGATTACTCAGGAGTTGATAAAATTTTTACAGAGATTTGGAAAAATAAGAAAGAATTTTTAACCGAAAAGGAAAAGAAAATTAAAGATTTACTAGCAATGGCTATCCAGTGGAATAATGCTAATTTTGATGATTTTGCAAAATCCAGAAGTACCATAAATGAAGATGCTAAAAAACGCACTCAACAAAGATGGTGGACTAGTTATGAAGCTGCTTATTTAGCAGTTATAAGGTTTATACAAGGTAACTATGTGGAAGCATTATTTCATAGTTTCCGTGCTGTTGAAGGTTTGCTTAGAGATAAGTATAACAATAAAGATGCACACAAAGGTATCCCTGATTTAGTTGAAATAGTTGTACAGAATTGGCAATTAAGTGATGATATCAAAGTGTTTAAAAACTACACATCCATAGAAAGAAACAATTTATTTCATAATTTGCGGGGATTAGAAAAAGAAGAAGTATTTAAAGCATGGAATACTAAAGATTATAATGGATGGCAAAAAAGAGTTTTGGGCTGTCTTAATTTTATATCTGGGCAAAACTTTACTAAATTAAAAGATGCCAGTCTTATGTCCTCTGTACATGAGGAACTAAAAACAGCAATCAATAATTATCAATTGCCAGCAATAGTAATTATCAGTTAGGTCAAACAATATAAATACTGTAAGGTAAATAGACATCTGGTGGTAATTAATTGTCTAACCTGAAACTATTGTATGAAACTATTGTCAGGACAATTTATGAATTGTCCCTAGATCATTTTCACCAGATATCTGTTATGTCAGTTTTCTCGGTTTTGTCATTAACATTCACAAAATACCTCTAGACACCACAGGGGAAAAGAGACTAAAATAGAGCGATCGCTTCCTCCATAGGGAATAAAAATAGAGTAGATTCCAGATCAATAAGATACAGAATCTAAATTGAAACCTCAACCGACTTAGGATTACCTTAGCAATGACAGACAGAGATCCATACATTTATAGAATCAAATCAGTTCAAAAAATCGTAGATGGCGACACTATTGATGCTGATATTGACCTTGGTTTTGATATCTCCCTGACTAAGCGCATTCGTCTTGATGGTATTGATACCCCAGAAACGAGAACAACGAATACTGATGAAAAAAAACTTGGTCTTGAAGCTAAAGAATGGCTAAAAAAACAACTAGACAGTAAACATCAAATTCTGGTTAAAACAAAACTTCCAGACAGCACAGAAAAATATGGGAGAATACTGGGCAGGTTATACGTTGACGATGTATGTCTTAATGATCTGATGATTGCCGAAGGATATGCTTGGAAATATGATGGTGGCACAAAAAACAAAGACTTTGAACAACTGAAAGAAATTCGTAGATTAAAAGGAAATTAACAAAGTAATCAATAACCCGATCCCCGACTTCTATTTTTAATTATCCCTTGCATGATAAAACTTATATCAGAAATCGGGGATATTTCTGCAATGATATCGCGGACTTTTACACCAGTTTCCGAAGATATCGAGTACCCATTTAGCAGGCAAGACTTGTACTGATCTTGTCGAAGTATGCCTGTTTTTTCATATCAGGAGTTTATCAAATGGATGAGTTTATGCAAGCTGCAATTAGCGAAGCCAAACAAGGCAGAAATGAGGGCGGAATCCCTATTGGGTCTGTTTTGGTCAAAGATGGGAAAATCCTTGGTAGAGGTCATAATAAACGGGTTCAAGATGGTGATCCTGTCACCCATGCGGAAATTGATTGTTTAAGAAATGCAGGGAGAATTGGTAATTATAAAGGTACAACTTTATATTCTACATTAATGCCATGTTATTTGTGTGCCGGTGCTGTGGTGCAGTTTGGGATTAAAAAAGTAATTGCAGGAGAGTCCAGAACTTTTCCTGGTGCAAAAGAATTTATGGTTTATCATGGTGTGGAAGTTATAGATTTAAACCTGGATGAATGTGAAAAAATGATGAGTCAATTTATAGCAGAAAAACCTGAATTATGGAATGAAGATATAGGAGTTTAAAGGAGTCAGGAGTCAGGAGTCAGGAGTCAGGAGTCAAAATTTAATTTTGGATTTCCCTCGTTTCCAGTCTCTGACTGGGAATGCTATCATAGAGTCTCTGACTCTAATTTAACTAAAGGTAAAGCCTTTAATAATTCATTCCCATACAGAGTATGGGAACGAGTAAAACGAGTAAATTACGAATTACAAATTACGAATTACAAATTACGAATTACAAATTACGAATTTCTCCAAAGTAATTCTATCAGGTAAAGAACTCTGCGCCCCTAATTTTGTAGTTGCTAAAGCCCCTGCTGCTGCACCCCAAACTACTGCTTCTTTTAAAGGCTTTTCCTGAAAAAGTGCTGCTGCTAAACCACCATTAAAAGCATCACCAGCAGCAACGGTATCTACTGCATTAACTGAAAATGCAGGAATATAAAAACTCTCTTCTTTAGTTGCACAATAAACACCTTTTGCACCTAGTTTAATAATTGCACATTTCACGCCTTTTTGTAATAAAGTATCTGCTGCTTTTGCTGCTGTTTCTTGTTCATTAACTGCAAAACCTACTAATTGACTAGCTTCGGTTTCGTTGGGTGTAATAATATCAATTAATGGGTAAATTTCATCTGGTAAATTATTTGGTGCTGGTGCAGGATCGAGAATAACTTTTATATTTGCTTCTTTGGCTTTTTGGGCTGCTAAAATTCCTATTTCTAAAGGAATTTCTAGTTGTAAAAGTAGGAATTTTGCATCTATGAATAAATTAGATAATCTATTGATATCATCTTGATTAACTTTACCATTTGCACCGGGAATAACTATGATATTATTTTCCCCTTGCTGATCTACAGTAATAACTGCAACCCCAGAACTGACGGTTTCATCAATTAAGATATTTTCAGTTTTAACACCACAATTTTGCAAATTTTTAATGAGTTCTGCACCAAAATTATCAGCACCTACACGCCCGATCATTTGCGTAGGTATTCTTAATTTTGCTAATGCAACTGCTTGGTTTGCACCTTTACCCCCAGGGGTGGTAAAAAAGCTTTCGCCTAGCAATGTTTCCCCAGGAATAGGTAAGCGGGGTGTGGTTGCTACTAGGTCTATATTTATGCTGCCAAAAACGATAATTTTCATATTCAGGAGTTATTAAATACAGCAAATTTAAGATTTTAAGGGCGGGCAGGATGCCCACCCCAAAAGATTTAAAATGTTTGAATGTGTAATCTTTTCATGTGTAATTAATGATGACTAAAATATTAAGCACGCCATCGCAATAATACACTTTTTACAGGATTGATAAATTCTCGTTTTTCAGATGTAGCACGGGCAAATTCACGTTTTAATTGATAATACCATTGTGCTTGCATATCTGAATCTTTAATCAGTCGCAATACAGGATTGTATTTGAGTCCAATTTGCTGTTTTTCTACTACTGTGCGGTCTTGATCTAAAAATTTTCTGGCTAAGATATGAATTAAAGGTGTGAATATTCTTAACCAACTTGGTATACCATAAAGGACAAAATTTACTTCTGTTGCGGTTTCAGAAATTGGTGTGACTGCGGTTAAATTACAAACTCGATGTTTGCCAAATGTAATTTCTTCTATTCTCACTCCTGGTAAACGAAAAGAAATTTCTACTTCGGGTATTCCTCCACCGACTAACCAATATAATCGGCTCATATTTTCCATATTATCTGACAATTGATGTCGTCTGACTGTAAACCCATAATGTGAAGGATCAAATTGTTTGACTTCTTCATGTATTTCTCCACTTCTCCACCACCAAACTCTATGTACATAGGGAGAATGTGCAGGGTCCATTAAACCTGTCACCGCATGATCTACAAAGCAAGGAAACCGCATTACTTCTACTAAATGAGGTTGTTGTTCAGGAAAACCAGGAACTATGGGAACATCTTTTTGATCAGCGTTGACTTGAGATTTTTCGCTATCGGCCATGTAGATCCAAATGTTGCCTTGAGTCTCATAAATAGGATATGATTGCACATCAAAACGATTCAAATCTATGTTTTGTTCTGGTAATAATGATGGAATTTCTACACATTTTCCCCCAGGGTTGAAGCGCCAACCATGATAACAACATTCTACTTCTTGACCATTGAATCTACCACAACTTAAAGGTACTGCACGATGAGGACAAATATCACGCACTGCAAAAACTTGACCTTCTTTATTTCTCATCAGCAGTACAGGTTCTCCCAAAAAAATCCGGGATACCATCTTACCTGGTTTGAGAAGATGACTAGGTAGTGCGTAGTACCAAAGATTACGTAATAAGATGTGATTGTTATCTATCATGTATGGCTAAGATATGACTAGGAAAAATATACAAAAATAATCATAGACAACAAGTGTCATTTTAAACAGCTTTATTTTTGTTGATTGCTATTAGTAGGTTGGGATTCGCGTTAGTGCTACAAAGCAAGGGAACTTAGATGCAAAGCAGCTTACCGCAGGGTCAACTAACATTAGACCTCTCCAGAAAAGAAATTATGGAACTTATTTATGGGGGCAGGGCGAAGCTTATGGGATATCTAGATATCTGATTTTTCCGTTAAATTATCGCCTAAATGCTTCGCCCCTACAACTTATGACAAATTAATACATTCTATTGTGGAGATGTCTATTCTACATTTACCCAAAAGTCTGCGGTTTTGATTTTACCATTGCGGTCAAATTGCATCCACATTTTATAAGTTCCTGACTGGGGAAATTTGGTATGAAATTTCACTTGTCCATCAGGAGTATTTTTCATTGCATGGGCGTGAAGATAGTCAGATTTTGAAAGAGTTGATGAACTTTTAATAATTACTAAATGTCCTTTTTCTCCTAAGTATGGTTTCAGGTCTTTTACTGGTTGATTGTTGTTATCTTTGATATCAAATGTTAAACTTACTTCTTCACCTACTTTGATTTTTTCTTGAGAAATATTCAGGTTTACTTTTGTATCGGATATAGTTTTAGTTTTTTCATATTTAGCTAAACTTTTGGGTAGGGGAACTGTACCGGGAATAGTGAGATTTGTGGATGATATATACTCTGCTTGTCCTGCTGGTTTATAATCACTAAAAAGTGTGTATTCTCCTGGGTTGGGAAAATTGACGCTGACTTGAAAACTACCATTTTCTTTATATTCAGGGTGCAAATGATCAAAATGTTCTAAGTCATTGCTGACAACTATTAAGTGCATAATTTTTTCTTGGAAAACATCAAATTTATTGACTGGTTTTCCTGTTTCATCCTGAATATCAATAGCTAGGTTAATCGGTTGGTTAGTTGTTAAATTTTTGGGTGTTGTTAATTTCGCTTGGGTTGTGATAGCTGTTTTGGGTTTTTCTTCATGCTGTGAGTGATCCATTTTTTGCTTTTCTGAATGTGCTTGATGTTCACTCATGGGTTTTGATTTTTGTTTTTCGGTTTGAGGAGTAGTTTCACTATTATAAATCTTTGCTTCACCAGATTTAATTATTGATGAACAACCAGACGATAATAATAATGTTGTAGCTACAAAAAAACCTACTAAAATACGTTGCATCTTGATATATTTCCTGAATGAGAATCTAGGGTTTAAATGAAAATCTACTTTTGACTTTTTCACCTTTAATATCAGAGAAGATAACTACCTGATATTTACCTGCGGCTGTTTGAAGTAACTTAGGCTAATCTAATTGACTTCTCCAGAAAAGAAATTATGGAACTTATTTATGCGGTCAGGTCGAAGCTTATGGGATATCTAGATGTCTGATTTTTCCGTCAAATTATCGCCCATAAGCTTCGCCCCTACAACTTAGACAAATTAATACATTCTATTTTGGAGAGGTCTAATTGACTTGATGAATTTAACTTCTTTACTCACTGTAACATCAACCATTAACTATTTTTACACACAAAAATGAAATCAGAATGAAATTAATAGAAAATAATAGAAAATAATAGAAAAATATTTTCTCTCAACAGAAAGTTATAAAGTTATAAGCTGTTGTGCATTTAATTTGTATAAGTGGAACAGGCATCTTGCCTGTTCTGCAAGAGTTGAGAATATTAGGATTATACAATTTAGCTGTGTAACAGCTTAATTAATACACTATTAGTCAGAAGTGAACGCCATTGTTATGCTAATTGATGTGTAACATTTTTGCCAATTTCTTTAGTAGAGACACCTTTTACCTAGCTTACCTAGCGTCTCCATGATCATCATTTTTTTAGTAATTAATCAGTGATGAAATTGTTGAAAAAGCTAAAAATTTTGATTTTAATCTATCTTTTGATAGTAGATTAATCAACTTTTTTAAACATTGTAATTCCATATCATATATCTAATTATTTGGACACATCCTATAGGAAGATGACTATAAATAGGAGTAGAATTAAATTAATCTTGGTGTGTCGAATAACTGCTTTCTATGGAGGTTTAGCCGAGCTAAACCTTTTTTTATGATGAAACAAATTAGCAAAGAATATTAATTTTCTCAAAAATCATCTTTCCTAGAGACTGATTAATTTACCCCATAAAGTATCTATAGAAATATAATCTACTTCTACCCAAGGCTTGTTCTGTGATCAAGCCTTTCTTTTTTAATCATCATTCTTGACATTGACACTTTCGATTATTCTCAATTATTGTCGGTTGAATAATGTCAACTCTAGGAAGAAAGAATAATTTTTTGACAGGTATATTAAATTCAGTTATTAACAGGTAAACTCATATTTGTACACATCCTCTAGGTAGATGATATAAAATCTAAGTAAGCTTAAATTAACTAGATATGGTAAACACTTGGTATATATCTGGGCTTGGCGAAAAACCAAGCCTTTTTTGTGGTAGATAAATAGCAACGCTTGGATTTTCCCACAACTATTCCCACAAGTAAATTATTACTCACACACAATATAAAAATCTATTTTAATTACTCTTTAGGTAGTAGAAATAGCGATTTACAGAGAGTATTATTTAGTGTATTAATGCCTGAAAAACGTGTATTAACCCTGGTCAATATTCCAGGGTCTTTTTTTATGCAAATTGATGTTTGATTTTCAGTGGTATCTATTAGCAGGTTTTATGAATTTTGTACTCACCTGATAGAGAGATGAATTAGCAGAAAACAGAGTTTAAATTAACTATATATGGTAAACACCTGGTATATACAAAGGCTTGGCTTGAGTCCAAGCCTTTTTCATACTTTAGATAGATACTTAAAGAATTTAATACTGCTAAATAGAACCATATTTAAAATTTTAACCAAGTAATGCTTTATCAGTTTTTGGAATATTTTGACACATCCTCTAGGAAGATGATCTGTAAGCAGACAAGAACTAAATTAATTTAGTACGTTGTTAAGCACAGCAATTTTTGAGGTTTGGTTCACAGCCAAACCTTTTTCTTTAAATGTTGTAATTTTATTTTTCTGTGATTTTCATGGTCTATTCTGCTACAATAACAATGTCCTCTCAACAGTGTTTTATCTGCATATCCAAAGAATAAACTATGAGTAATTACATCCCAGACTACGATCCTAGCGGTATAGCAGAAATTAATGGTAATCTCTTAGGCTTACCTTATGATTATAACACTGCTAATTTAATTATCTTTGCTGTTCCTTGGGAAGTTACTGTTTCTTATGGTGCGGGAACAGCGAATGCACCACAGCGAATTTTAGATGCTTCCTATCAAATAGATTTGTTTGATTTTGATCATCCTGATGGTTGGAAACAAGGAATTTATTTAGTTGAAATTTCTCAAGATATCTTAGATAAAAATAATTATTATCGTCAACAAGCTGCTAAAATAATTGCTAGACAAGCTGAAGGTAAAGCATTAACAAACACACCGGATTTAACACCTATCCTCACAGAAATTAATCAAGCGGGTGCACAGGTAAATCAATGGTTATTTAGCCAATGTCAGCAAGCAATGAATTTAGGTAAAAAAGTTGCTGTAATTGGTGGTGATCACAGTTCACCTTTGGGTTATTTCCAAGCTTTGGCAAATCAATATCCTGATTTTGGAATTTTACATATTGATGCACACGCAGATTTAAGAGATGCTTACGAAGGGTTTGAATTTTCCCATGCGTCAATTATGTTTAATGCGTTGAAAATTCCGCAAATTTCTAAATTAGTGCAGGTGGGTTTGCGGGATATTTGTATTGATGAAGTGGAAATAATTAATAATTCAAATAATCGGGTTGTTGCTTATTATGATTCAGCGATCAAACAACAACAATATGCTGGTAAAACTTGGATTGATTTATGTCAGGAAATAGTAGGGAATTTACCTGAGAATGTCCATATTAGTTTTGATGTTGATGGTTTAGATCCTAAACTTTGTCCTAATACGGGAACTCCCGTTCCTGGGGGTTTGGAATTAGAGCAAGTTTATTGTTTATTTAGGGAAGTTGTCAAGAGTGGAAGAAAGATTATTGGGTTTGATGTGAATGAAGTTGGTGATGCGGAATGGGATGGAAATGTAGGTGCGCGAATAGTTTATAAGTTGGCGAATTTGTTGGATTTGTCGCATAAAGGTGTCTAAATCAGGATTTAGAGGATTGATTTTTTGCCTGAATCAGGATGTCCAGGATTTTAGGATTTACAGGATGGTTTTTATTCAATAAACTAGCAATTAATATATCTCACTTTTATTATATTTCTGTGAGATTAGCAGCTTGTTCAAAATAAGATTGTAACATTAAACGTAACTCTTGAACAATCAGAGAATTTGTATTTTTCTCTGAAGCTTGTAAAACTGCTTGTTTAAAAATTTCTTCCTGTAAATTTTCTATGGCAAGAAATTTAATAGCTTCTTTGCGTAAATGCTCCAGTGCTTCCTTACCTCTAAAAAATATTTTAGCTTGTTGAACGTCCAACTGACTGGGATCATGAATACAGGATTGCCAGAAATTTTCTTGCACAATATCTTGAAACATAGATTTTAAACTAAATATATTGATTCTAGATTCTTTAGCTTTACTACCTATCTGATTTTTAAACCAAATTTCTATATCTACTAAAGATAATAACTTGCACTTGGGTTTATCTAAATTTAATCTTTGTAGATTTGCTGTTTCTCGAAAACGAAATTTTAAACATTCAAATAATTCTTCAAAAATTGATTTTTGAAAATATTGTATTAGCCATTCATCTAGTTGTATTTTAGTTAAACTATTTGTAGTGTTTCGTCTAAATGGCTTAGATATTAATGATTTACTAGGTATCTGATTTAATAGATTAGCTATTATTTCGGTTTCTTCCAGTAAAAAATTTTCCCATTCATGTCTTCCCCAACAAATTATTTTAGCAGATTCGTATTTTATCAACTGATGATCTTGTTTAGCAAGTCCTCGATCAATCCTATCTTGGGTTCTAAAATCTCTATCAGAAATCCCAATCACGGGTATACTTTGGTGTAACTTACTTTTTTGGTAGATTAATTTAGCTATAGAATTAAAATTGCCACTACCACCTATCTCAACTACTCTATAGTTTATATTAGATAACAATCCTTGATTTATTAGGTTGCCAATAACTCTATCAATAAATGCCACTTCAGGACTTTCTGGCTCACCTTCTATTAAAATATATAAAAAGTTATCGAGTATTTGCATTATTTGTCTCCCAAATCACCCAATTTAATAATTTCTGAATCATAAAACATTTCTGCTACAGTTGGGGAATGGGTTGTAAAAATATATTGATTATTTGCATCATCTTCCCGTAAAACTTGGATTAATCTTTTTTGCCAAGCTGGATGTAAATGTAGTTCTACTTCATCAATGAGAACAATAGAGTTTTTCGCGGTATCTGCGGCTAAACCAATTAAAATTCTTAAAATTTGATGTTCTCCTGAACTCATTTGTAATAAATCATATTCCATCCCCTTTCTTTTGAGAATTAGGGTATCAGAAGCGGGACCAGATTCTAAACCAATTAATTCTGAAGGATAACAAATTTTATTAAATAATCTTTGTACTCTCTTCCAATAGGATTCACCATATTTTTCTTCATTCCATGTTAAATCTTTACGGTAATATTCATTTAACCAGGATAAAACATCACTGTGTGCATTTCTATCTTCTATATTTTGTTGATTAAAACTTTTAAATAATCTAACCGTGCGTCTTTGATCTAAATAACAAACTCCACCTATTTTATCAAATATTTGTGATGTTTGACGATTTGAAGCTACGGCTTTGGCTGCTTTACCTCTAGCACCTAAAACTTTAATTGAATTTTTGGGTTCATAGTCATAGTAATATACACTGTCAATATTTGGTTGAATATTTGGAAAAGACCAAACTACTTTAGCCGGACTTTCTAAAGGTGGAACTGGGTTGGATAAATTAAAATGTTGTGGTAATACAAGGGAAGAATAAACATGATTAATAGCTTCAGCTTCATCTTTTTCAATGGAATACTCAAATATGATTTGAGCTATATTACCTCTACCTCTAACTACTTGTTGCACATTGTATTCTAATCCTTCTCTTAAAGATGGATTTTGGGGATTTTCAAATACTTTTACTACAACATGAATGGCATCTAATATGGAAGTTTTGCCGGAACTATTTGGACCAACAATTAAATTAATAGGTCGAGGACGACCAAGTAAGTCTGTAAAATCTAAGGATATTTCTTTAATGGCGCGAAAGTTTTTTATTTCTAAGGTGTGTAGTTTCATATAAATGTGTTGTTGATAATTAAGTATAGGATATTTGATAGTAATATGATTTAATTATTAATCCTAATTTATGATTAATTAGTGATTATAATTTGCAGCTTAATTGACTTGAATTGTAGACATTATTAAATCTACTAAAGATTTATGTCTATCATCTACTTCTGTTAATGGAGTACCATCATTATTGGAGTACATCGGAATTTCAATGACAACTAATTTATCTTTCTTAATAAAGATTATTCTTGCTTCTGGTGAACCTGGTGTATTATAAACATACATTTTAGCTGAAGTTCCTGGATAATAAGTTTCTATAGTCTCATCATCTTCAAAATTTAAGTTTTCAGTAATTTTATTTGCTTGATTAAATGGTAAAGTGTACACTAAAGCCATATATTCAATTTCTCCAGAAGGATATTTTGACTGAATTTGACACATATATACTTCATAACTCCAAGGACTATGAATCATTAAACCTCGTTGAGTAGATATAATTCTGAAGTTAGCGGGAATAGAAAAGCTGACTTTATTACCTTGATATTTTCTTATTTCTGAGGAAGGCTTATCAGTTTCAATTGATGAGCAAGGATTAGCTAATGCAGAATTTTCTAATAAAACAAAAGTGGATAAATATAGAAAACTCATGGTTAATAAGATTTTTTTACAAAGCAACTTGCTGTTAATTTTTTGATCGAATGAAATATAACTAATCATAGTTTTTTATATATAGATACTTAAAATCTTGATACCAAATACCATTGTAACAGGTAATTATTATAGCTTGCACCCATACAATAATAAATCTGACAACTTCCTCCCAACTACCCAACAAGCGGTAAAATTAACAATCCAACCCAACATTGCATCTATAGCCCATGTATTGCGACTACCTGGTACAAATCCTTACTGCCCGCGTTTACGATGTAGCCCAAGAAACACCACTGGAATATGCCCCCAACCTCTCCCACCGCATTAACAACAAACTGCTACTCAAGCGGGAAGATATGCAGTCAGTCTTCTCCTTTAAACTGCGGGGTGCCTATAACAAAATGGCTAACCTGCCCCCAGACTTACTGAAACAAGGTGTAATTGCTGCATCTGCGGGAAACCACGCCCAAGGTGTAGCCTTATCTGCTAGTCGCTTGGGAACAAAAGCTATTATTGTTATGCCCGTAACCACTCCCCAAGTAAAAATTAACGCCGTCAAAGCACGGGGGGGAGAGGTGGTTTTATATGGAAATACCTATGATGACGCTTACGCCTACGCCCGTCAATTAGAAGCGGAAAAAGGGTTAACCTTTATACATCCCTTTGATGATCCTGATGTCATCGCAGGACAGGGGACTATCGGTATGGAAATTTTACGCCAATATCAACAACCTATTCACGCCATTTTCGTGGCTATCGGTGGTGGTGGTTTAATTGCGGGTATTGCTGCTTACGTCAAACGCCTGCGCCCGGAAATCAAAATTATCGGTGTCGAACCGGTAGACGCTGATGCTATGTCTCAATCTCTCACAGCCGGTCATCGGGTACGCTTATCTCAGGTGGGTTTGTTTGCTGATGGGGTAGCAGTGCGGGAAGTGGGAGAGGAAACCTTCCGCTTGTGTCAGGAATATGTAGATGAAATTATTTTGGTGGATACCGATGCTACCTGTGCAGCGATAAAAGATGTTTTTGAAGATACCCGTTCTATTTTAGAACCTGCGGGAGCATTAGCTGTAGCTGCTGCTAAAGTCTATGCAGAACGAGAACAAATACAAGGAAAAAACTTAGTTGCCGTCGCTTGCGGTGCTAACATGAACTTTGACCGCTTGCGGTTTGTGGCAGAAAGGGCAGAATTTGGAGAACGTCGAGAAGCGATTTTTGCGGTGAATATTCCTGAAAAACCGGGAAGTCTGCGTCAGTTTTGTGAATGTTTAGGCGATCGCAATTTAACAGAATTTAATTATCGCATTGCCGATACCAAAGAAGCGCATATTTTTGTCGGTGTGCAAATTGAAAACCGCGCCGATGCTGCGAAAATTGTAGAAAAGTTTGAAAATAACGGTTTAAAAACAATTGATTTAACCGATGATGAATTAACAAAATTGCATTTACGGCACATGGTAGGGGGACATTCTCAACTTGCTGATCATGAATTATTATATCGGTTTGAATTTCCTGAACGTCCTGGGGCGTTAATGAAATTTGTGGGTTCTATGTCTCCTGATTGGAATATTAGCTTATTTCATTATCGCAATAATGGGGCAGATTATGGACGAATTGTGGTAGGAATGCAAGTTCCACCCCATGAAATGAATCAATGGCAGGAGTTTCTTGATTCTTTGGGTTATCGTTATTGGGATGAAAGTCAAAATCCTGCTTATCAGTTGTTTTTGGGTTAGTTTATTTTATATCTCACGCAAAGACGCAAAGGAAGAAAGGAAGTAATAAGAAAAGTCTTGTGGGGTGGGCATCTTGCCCGCCATTTTTTACTTTTTATTTACCTGAATTAACAATTTTAATTTTAACCATCCTACAGCAGTTTTCATGTCTTTAGACCACAGTAAGGGCGAAGCATTCGGATGATAGTCTTAGGTAAAAACCGATAATTAATTGTCCGAATGCTGATGCTTCCAGCACGCTTCGCGAACGCCCCTACATTGTTGACGCGAAACCTCAATCAAAATGTGGTTTATTTAGGGTTTGCTGAATAAACCTAAAACCTTGATATATCAAAGGTTAGAGGCTGATAAACACAGAAATTAGTGCAAGGGTTTTGAAGGGTATACCGGAAAAAGTGTGCATTTTTTGGGATTTCAAGAGATGGCAAAGAAATTTTCAAATCTCCTCCTGACTCCTGACTCCTGACTCCTGACTCCTATGCCCTCACGGAAAGACTTTCTCAGCAACCCCTATTTACCTGAAAATAGCTGTAAAACAATAAAAGTGAGTAAACGAATAGTTTTCAGATTTTGCACAAATACTTAAAATTTTAATGAAACAATTGTCAATTATCAATTATCAATTATCAATTGATAAAAAAGGCTTGGTTTTTCCTACCAAACCTTGTTTTACAGAAGTGAAAGACTCTATTGAATTTAATCATTTATGAACTTGATAATTTATCTATCTTCAGAGTTAACTTATTATTAACACAGATAAACACAGATATCTTAATTCATACCTCATCATCTGCGTCTATCTGCGTCTATCTGCGCTAAATTATCCCTGCATTTTATCCACCCAATTTAAACACAACTCCCGAAAATGTTCACCCCTAACTTCAAAATTAGGATATTGATCAAAACTGGCACAGGCTGGAGATAATAACACTACTGACGCTTGGTATTTTTTCGCTAATTCTGCGGATCTGGGAATAGCTTTATCCATTGTTTCCACAATTTCAAAGTTATTATATCCCACTTCTTGTAATCTTTGAGCAAAGGCATTTGCAGCACTACCAATGAGTAAAACAGCAGCAGCTTTATCTTGTATTTTCTTTAACCAAGCTGTATCATCTCCGTCTTTTGCTTCACCACCAGCTATTAAAATCACTGGACTTTTTACCGATGCTAAACCTACTTCTGCTGCATCATAATTTGTAGCTTTACTATCATTAATAAATTCAATTCCTGACCATGTACAAATATGTTCTAAACGATGGGGAACACCAGGAAATTCACTCACAGCGCGACAAATTGCTGCAATTTCTATTCCTGCTAATCTCGCTGCACCAACGGACATTAATAGATTTTGTTGGTTGTGTTCTCCTACCATTCGCAAAGCAGAAACTTCAACAATTTTCTGAGGTTCAGAAGTTGCAGATAATTTTTCTATTACCCAGCCATTTTCTATATAAAAACCTTTTTCACCTATTAAAAATTCTGCCCCTTTAACACTTGTCCAATAAGCATCAGACCACTGATTTAAACTTGCTTTGTTTAAATAAACATCGTCTCCGTTAAATATTTGTAACTGGGAATTATTTAACAGTTTGGCTTTAATATTGTAGTAATTTTCTAAGGTTTTATGACGGGCTAAATGATCCGGTGTGAAGGTTGTCCAAATACCAATTTTCGGTGCAAGCGTCACAGAAGATTCTATTTGATAACTACTTAATTCACCTATAATCCAATCTACAGAATTTTGGATTTTACTTTCTGTTCCCTGTTCCCTGCGATGCACTGAGCTTGTCGAAGTGTTCCCTGTTCCCTTTAAAGCTACTTCACAAGCAGCATAACCGATGTTACCACAAGCAGGGGCGTTAAAACCGGCAGCTTGAAAAATGGCAGCAGTTAACGCGGTGGTTGTGGTTTTCCCATTTGTACCAGTTATTGCTACCCAGGGAATATTTTGCAAATGTCTCCATGCGAGTTCCATTTCCCCAATGGTTTCTATTCCTAACTCTCGCGCTTTTAACAAGATCGGAATATCCCAAGGTACACCAGGACTCACTACTATTAATTTAGGCGATGTGTTGGCTAAATTTAAACTTTCAAAATCTGGGGTGTGTCCTAATTTGACGGTAATTTGTTCTTGAGCAAGTTGTTGTTGTTGTTCCAGGAGGTTTGGGGAGGTATTGCGATCGCAAAGTTCCACCTCCCATCCTTCCTGTTTCAACAATCTTGCCGCAGCAATACCGGACTTTCCCAATCCTATCACAATAGCTTCTGGCATAGACTGTTTAGCATCATCCCTGGTTAAGCTATCCTATACTAGCGTTAATTGGCAAAAATTACACCTCTTTTTGTTGATTTTTGCTACAAATTTTTCACAATCGCGCCAAAATCAGCTAATACACGGCTATGATTTCGCAATAAACCCAGCAAATTTAACCGATTTCTCTTAATATTTACATCTGGGTCCATGACTAACACGCTATCTTCACCATCAAAGAATTTACTCACGGCGGGAGCAATTTTTTCTAATGCTGCTATTAACAGTTGATAGTTGCGTGTTTGCTGTGCGGTTTGGGTTTGGGGTACTAATTCTACTAGGGCGTTGTAGAATGCTGATTCAGATGATTTTTGGAATAATTGGGGATTAATTAATGTTTTTGGTTCTAACTGCTGAAAATCTAAATCACCTTGTGCAGCGAGTCTAGTAGAACGGTTAATGGTTTCATAGATTTTTTCTAATGTACCATCTTTGCGGATTTGTTGTAAGTAAATTGCGCGATCGCGTACATCCAATAAATCTTGTAATGCGCGTTCTGTATATTCTTGATCATCTCCCAATACCGCATTTACTAAGTCATAATCTATCTGTTTTTCTTCTTGTAATAAAGTCCGAATCCTTTGTAGGAAAAATTCCCGTAATGTGGATATTAAAGATTTGGCATCTTTATTAAATGTAGATGCAAAATTTGTCGCTATCTGTTCTAATAGCTTCTCTAAATTTATCTGCAAATTAGAAAACCACGTAATATTAATGATCGCATTTGCAGCGCGACGTAATGCAAAGGGATCGGATGAACCTGAAGGAATTAAACCCAAACCAAAGATACTAATTAATGTATCTAGTCTATCAGCTATTCCTACTATTTGCCCGGTTAATGTTTCCGGTAGAATGTCATCAGCATTTCTGGGTAAATAATGTTCAAAAATTGCTTTTCCTACTTCTGCATCTTCACCACTAGCTAAGGCGTATTTTTCCCCCATAATACCTTGTAGTTCAGGAAATTCATACACCATTTGGGTGACTAAATCCGCTTTACATAATAAAGCTGCCCTTTGAATTTTATGACTTTGATTTTCTGCTAATTGCAATTGTTGAGAAATGAGATTTGCTATGTTTACAACTCTCTCAACTTTGCCCCTAACTGAACCTAAATCTTCTTGAAATGTAACTGTTTCTAATTGCGGTAAAAAGCTTTCTAAAGGTTTCGCTAAATCAGCTTCATAGAAAAATCTCCCATCTGCTAAACGCGCCCTAATTACTCTTTCATTACCAACAGCAATGATATCTGATTTTACAGGATCGCCGTTAGAAACGGTGACGAATTTAGGTAATAATTCCTGATTTTCCGCTGTCTTAAATACCGGAAAATAACGCTGGTGCGTTACCATCACTGTGGTAGAAACTTCTGTAGGTAATTTGAGAAATTCATCCTCAAATTTACCAACTACCGCACTCGGATATTCTACTAAATTCGTCGTTTCTTCTAATAAGTCTGGGTAAATTTCTGTAAAACCGCCTAATTTTTGCACTGCAGTTTTGACTTGTTCAACAATGATTTTTTCCCGTTCTTCTGGGGAAACAATCACATAACCAGAACGCAAGGTATTTACATATTCTGTTGCGTGGGAAATGCTGACAGGTTCGGGATGTAAAACGCGATGGGTTGGAGAAATGCGATCGCTTTTAACTATCTTCTCACCGTTCTGCAATTCTAAGGGTAAAATATCCCCATCTAATAAAGCAACTAACCAGCGAATAGGACGGGAAAACCTACCGTCACCGCTTCCCCACCGCATTAACCGCTTTCCTTCCAAATTCCAAACCCATTGGGGAACGAGTTCTGTTAATATTTCTGCTACTGGTCGTCCTGCTGTCTTTTTATTAACAAAGACAAAATCACCTTTATCCGTAGAACGCACTTCTAAAGCTGACAGTTCCACACCTTGTTTTTTAGCGAAACCTTCTGCTGCTTTTGTGGGTTGACCATCTTTAAATGCGGCTTGTGCAGGTGGTCCTTTAATTTCTTCTTCTTTGTCTGGTTGTTGGGATGGTAAACCGGTGATGAGAACTGCTAACCGTCGGGGAGTTCCAAAAACTTCCACCGTTTCCGCTTTGAGACTATTAGCTTCTAGAGTTTGAGGAATACGCGATCGCCATTGTGCGATCGCACCACTCAGAAAGCTTGCGGGTAGTTCTTCTGTACCAACTTCTAATAAAAACGCAGTCATAAGTTCACTAATGTTGATCAGTCAATTCCATCAGTTTACCCTGTGATCAGGCTGTGGTGAACAAGATGTGTAACTTCTCTGAGCAGATAATCAATGCAACCTCCTCTAAGATACAAGGTTGGGTTAAGGGATAGCGTAATCCAACAAAATTCCGTAAGTTTTGGTTTGTAAATGTTGGGTTTCGTTCCTCAATCCAACCTACATGATTTAATTTTTTTAACTTACTGGAGTCAAAAACAATTTAGCCTCTGCTAATCTCCTCCTTCTTAACCCTGCTTCCACTGAACTACCAGGGTTTCTATATTTAACAAAAGTCTCTTCAATTTCATTCCATTGTTGATTCTTTAAAACTCTGGTTATACTCTCAAAATTCTTTGCACCATAGAAATTAGCACCTAAATTATAACCAAAACTCAATAAAGCACCCTGTTGGTTAACATTCAACACATCCCATACAGGAATTTTCTCTAAAGTTGGCAGATAGCTATTTTCTAACTGCAACATTAACAACTCTTCCGCTTCTGCTTTAGTAATTGTTTCACCTAATTTCCACTCACCACCATTTTTCTTGCGAGTCGTTCCCCAACCAATAGTAATTGGTTTACCACCAGTTAAAGGATCAGGATAAGCCTTCAAATACAAACCTTCAAATTCTTTAATCAGCGCCACCCCTGGTAAAGGTAGTTTACCAGTTGCACCACCATAAAGAACTAAACTCGCCTTCTCTAAATCATTTAAAGCATTGTTTAAAACCGTCTGAGTGCCTATTCCCACCACCCCATCAGCTTCAAGTTTTTTTGCTGTTTGAAACTGTTTCACTGCTACTACAGTCTTATTCCCAAAATTACCATCTATAATGCCAGGATCAAAGTTGAGAATTTTTAATATTTGTTGCAACTGCTCAACTTTTGCCCCTTCAGATCCTAATTTAAGGATTTCATTAGAATTGAGAATTAATTTGGTTGTCATAACGTTATACTGATATACTGGTATACTGGGAGATAGTTGGAAAATCAACTTACTATTCCCTCATTATCCACCAAAGGATAGATTTTTATGGTTAAAAAAAGGTAAATCTTTTTAAAGATTCATTACTGAAAAGAAAACTCTGATTTTACGTTCCACTGTCTGCCGTCATGGAGTAGCAAGGTCAGATGAGATGCGGTAAATTCAAAATATACCTGACGTTCTTTAAAGTCATTCCAAGCAGCAGGAAAATGATGTTTTTTTAAATCTCTCCTGGCTACGGTAAGATGGGGTGTAAAAGAGTGATTTTTCCCATCTTTACCGATGATTCCCAAACTACTTTCTATATCATTCATTAAATCTAATTGTAACTTTAAAAGTGCTTGACTTTTTACTACATTCATGTATACAACACGAGGAGGAAAAGCCGCAAAACCATCAAGTGTAATGGGTAAGTAATTCTGCTTTTTGGCGAAAGTTTCCATAAAGGTTTATAAAATTGATATTTCCTTTTTTTCCCACATAAAAGGAGGCTGTAGAGTGATATGTGGAGGGGAATTTTGAGCGCCGCGACTACCATAATTATTAACAAAATGTTGTTTAATTTCGTTAGCGTAATCTTGAATATGTTGGGGTGGAAGTATAGCAATAAAAAAGCGATTCATAATTTTAGAAGTCAGGAGTCAGGAGGAAGTTAATAACCCAATTACCTATTACCCATTATCAATTATCAATTATCAATTATCAATTATCAATCACCAATATGATAATTTAAGAAAAATCTAAACTACCTAATTATTATGCCTTGGTTTGTCAAAATTGAAGCAGGTTTAGTGGATAAGCCCACCTTTGATCAATATGTACCAGCCCATACAGCTTACGTCAAAGCATTGATGGATAAAGGACATAAAGCTAAAACGGGATATTGGGCGCAAAGGGGAGGGGGGATGATGTTATTTGAGGCGGCTTCAATGGATGAAGCGCAGGCCATCGTGGCTGCTGATCCCTTAGTAGTCAACGGTTGTGTGAGTTATCAGCTTTACGAATGGAAAATTGTTGTGGAATGATGCACATTTTTAGAAATTTGATGTTATGATGATTTCAGACCTGGATCTATGCGATCTCAACGCCCAAACTTTGTCAGGACCGGAAGGTAGCAGCAATACGGGATGCTTGCGATAGGCGTAGTCTCCGGGTCGCCCTATTTTTAGGAGTGCTTTGCAGCAATGCCTGGTTTTGGAGATATTGTACAAAAAGCTTTTTACCTGGGTGTAGGCTTGGCTTCTTACGCAGGCGAAAAAGCAGGGGGGAAATTAGCGGAACTGCGATCGCAAGTCCAAAAACTGGCTGACGAGATGGTAGCCAAGGGTGAAATGAACACAGAAGAAGCTCGTCGTTTCGTAGAAGATATGATGAGACAAGCCCAACAACCCCAGACACCTGGTGAAACCACAGAAAAAACAGAAGCTTCTGAACCCCGTCGCATCGAAATAATAGGGGAAGATGAAGAACCGACTGTTAAACAAACTCCCAAAGAAAACGTGGATCACCTGCGTCAACAAGTGCTAGACCTGAAAAAACAATTAGAACAGCTTAAACTCGATCAGTAAAAACTAATTTTTCACCCTGAACATCAGTAAAAATGGTAATTTGGGAGATGGCGCTAAATCTAACACTGGTTTGATTTGCATTGATGGCTATATTCTAGTTATTATCGCACTTACAACCGAGAACCCGGAAGCGTCCTGTTTGTAGCCAGTAACACAGTTAAGCTTATGGAACCGTGGCAAAAAGACTTAGTTGATATCATCGAAACTGTGACTGATGAAGTCGAAAACTTCTTCCAAGGAATTAATGACATGGTAGATGCTTTTTTTGAGCTAACGGAAGAAATTACCTTCGAGGTGCAGAATAACATTGCTGCGGAAATTGACCAGTATTTACAGGAATTAGCAGAACCGCTGATGGAAGTATACTGGGAACTGGAAGACGTGGTAGCAGATGTAGATCCAGGTTTTCCATATCAAGTGGAAGCGACAGCGGAAAAAAATCCTGCTTGTATAGGTTGCAGCAATTATCATGGTCAAGCTTATGGTGGTAATTTGTTAGTTTGCGCTATGCACCCTCATGGTTGGGATGACGAAAATTGCCCAGACTGGGAAAAGAGCAGCAGTGAATTTTAAGCGTGAAACAGGTGTTGTCAATGTTAAATTATTATTAGTATTCATGAATCTCTGCATTTTTCTAGAATAATTTCCAGAATCATTTTATGAGTAATTCCTTGTCTGAGACTGTACCCCCAAGCAAACCAGAAATGAAATATGGTGAACGTGAGATTGAAGAAGGAAAACTAATTACCTTTCCCAATCCGCGTATAGGTAGAGAATATAATATTGATATTACTTTGCCTGAATTTACCTGTAAATGTCCCTTTTCCGGTTATCCTGACTTTGCGACTATTTACATTTCCTACGTACCGGATGAAAAGGTAGTAGAATTAAAAGCTTTAAAACTGTATATTAACAGTTACCGCGATCGCTATATTTCCCACGAAGAAACAGCAAATCAAATTTTAGATGATGTAGTTGCAGCTTGTGATCCTTTGAAAATGACAGTCAAAGCTGATTTTACTCCCCGTGGAAATGTGCATACAGTTGTGGAAGTAAAGCATAAAAAACGCAAATAATCAGGTATGTAATGAGGTATGTAGTGAGGACTTCAGTCCTCATTAGGGCTTGCTGAATAAACCCAAAATACTCGTAAATCAAAGGGTTGAGGCTGATCAGGAGGAAAGAAAGTGCAAGATTTTTGAAGGGTACACCTTAAAAACTGTGCATTTTGGGTCTGATAAATTAGAAAATCTGGGGATAACAGATAGCTCAAACTATTCCCTATTCCCTATTCCCTATTCCCTATTCCCTGCCTCAACGAAGGGACTTTTTCAGCAAACCCTCATTACATAATGTTTTGGAGATTTTTTTATCACTAACCAGCCATTTTATAAATATTAGGTTCAGGTAAAGATTCACCATCAGCTTCATAAGAAATTATTAAAGATTCTAGAGCTTCTTTACCATTAGCAACAGCTTCTTCATAAGTTTCTCCATGAGTGCGCCATTTTTGTCCAGGAAAATCAGGTAAACTAACTAAAAAACAATCATCTTCCTCTGACCATTGAATGATCATTTGATATCTTAATTTATCCATTGTCCCATTAATTTTGTTCATTTTCTTTGGCGTTAATAATTTCTATTGCTTCTAGAATTTCACTTTCTTGATATGGTTTAGCATCTTTACTATCCTTACCTGATATTGTAATTCTTCCAGGATATCATGGATGAGTCCAGTTAGTGTGACTTCCTTTACCTGGACGTTCTGTGAAACCTGCTTTTTTGAGCATTTTCTTTAATTCCCTAATTTTATTAGGCATAATTAACCTGATTAATTTTTGAGAGACTTCTTACCCATTAACTTATTAACAAATGCCAAAATATGACCAGAAATAGACCTAATAAAACGGTAAATTTTACGGACTTTATTTAACAAAGGATGAGGAACTCGTAACCGCAAAGGATAAAAAATAGGTAGATATATCAAATAATAAGCTCTTTTTAAATCATCCCATTTTGAGCATTTTTCCTGTTGCAGAAAATCAGAAATATCCACCACCAAACCCCTACCCTCAAACATCATCACATTTTTACCATGTACATCATGGGGGTAAAGTCCGCGAGTGCGAGCATAGTCCAAAGCATAATCAATATCTTTAATTACCTTGGGAGGAATACGCAAACCCCGGTGTAAACAGTCATAAAGAGTAACACCAAATAATCTTTTCAAAACCAACAAACCATCATGAGCATAAAAACACTCAGAAAAAGCAGGATGAGAACCAAGACGCTGGTAGACCTCCAATTCTTCCTCAAACCCAGGACGACCAGGTGCGTACATTTTCACCACCACATCAGGATATTCAGGATGAACAACCACCGCTGCATAGTTTCCTGTACCCAACAACTCCCAGGGAGAGGGGATAGCGCGTACTTCTATCGGGTTGTGGGGATGGACACTTTCAATCACGAAATTGGGAATAAGTTCTTGGTGGATAATAGCAATTAGTGACTGTATTTTTGATTTATCCATAGGATATACGCACCTTAATTAGCGGTATCATACCTATAAAATACACCACTTAATTGCTATTGTTGCCCAAATCAAAAAAATTATTTTGTAGCTGGTTGAGTCAGTTGCTCTAAAATTCCCAAAACCTCTCTTTCAAAGGTTACTTGAGCGCGGTTAGTTTTACCACCAATATACAAAACATCATCTTTTTGCAAAGCCCAAATTTGGGAATGGGAAAAATAACTCATTACCACACCCAACATCAACAAAGCAAAACCGCTATAAACAATCGGAATACCCGGATCATACTTAATTTGTAAACCCGTGCTACCTACCACATCAACAACTTTCAAATTTACCCCATTTACAGGAATAGACATTCCTGAACGCACAGTATTTACTAATTTTCCTTGACCATCATAGATTAAAACCATGCCTTGTAAATCTTTAGCTAACAGAGAAACACCTTCACTTAAATCTGGTTTTGTAGGTATCCAAGTACCCCACAGTCTACCTTTACCTTTAGTATCTAACAACGCCATTGGTAATTGGAAAATGGGACTATTATTGAGTTTAATTCTAACGCTAGAAATACCCCAATCTGTTTGATAAAAAACCACACCATGATAACGCAAAGGTTTATTCACATAAATTTTTTCATGATCTATTTCTTTACCTTCATTATCTAACACAGATAAATCAGAATAAAATTGATCAATACCTCCTTTGGGAGTATAATCAATCCAAAATCTATTAACTTTTACTGACCAATCTTTTAATACATCTTGAGCAGACCAAGCACCCGCATCAATGATATTTTTTACCTGGAAAGTATCACCAGAAGCAATCATTTCTTGAGCCATAAAACCCGTCATTGCTCCCCAAATACCACCCAGTAAAATCATCACAATACCGATATGTACAATAATCGGTCCAATGCGTCCGACTATACCTTTGCGAGCATAAAGAATATCATTTTTTTCTGATGATTGAAAGATTTTATAACGGTTTTTTGTTAAAATTGGAGTGATAGAATTTAGAACAACATCATTTAATTCTGCACTCAAAGCTAACTTTTTAAACTTCTTCGGATCATCATAATATTGCCATTTTTGGGCAGCTTTTAAAGCTGGTAATTGACGGGTAAAAGTACAAGCAGTTAAACTCGTACCAAATAACACTAATAAAGCCAAAAACCACCAAGTGCGATAAACATGATCCAAACCCACAACTTGAATCACTTTCCAAGTCAAAAAACCGAATAAAGCGGGATGTTCTGGATAATTAGCCTGGTAAAAAGCTGGTGTTTGTCCCTGTTCAATTACTGTACCACTGATACTAAAAAGAGCAATTATTAATAACAGAATAATTGCTAACCTTAAATCTGTCAGCACAGGTAAAACTTCCCGTTTCAAGAAACGAACCGGAACAGAAAACAAATTAACTTCTGGGGATGTTGAATTATCTACAGTCATGGTTTACAAAGGTAATAAATTCTTGCTCTCTTCTTTGTGTACTTTGCGTACTTTGCGGTTTATCACTTTAGAAACTACCAAGAGGAAGACGGGAAAGTAAAGAAAACACACCAAAACCTACTAACAAAGCACCGCTAACGGGGTTTATCCAACCAGACCAACGACGCAATTCTAGCAGTTTTTTAATTGTTGCAGTAAACGTACCTGCTAAAATTAAAGGTGTCACATATCCCGCAGTATAAGCAAGTAGTAAAACCGCACCTAAAAGCAAATCTTGAGTATTAGCAACCCAACCTAATAAACTGGCTAAAACTGGTGTGCTACAAGGAGAAGCAACTAAACCAAATGTTAAACCAATAGAGTATGAACGAATACCAGGAGGTAAATCATTAGATATCCAATTTGTTTCACCTAAAGATGGGAATTGTAAAGGTAAAGCTTCTAATAAATTCAACCCCATAATAATAGCAAGAATACTCACAATAATTGGTAGACCAATTCCTACTTGACCGTAGACTTTTCCTACCAAACCTGCTATAATTCCTAAACCTGCTAATGTAGTAGCTAATCCTAATGCAAACCAGGTTGATTGTGCAGCAGCTTGTAATCTACTTTTTGCTTCATAACCGCCAATATAACCAATAGTAATCGGCAGCATTGATAGCATACACGGTGTTAAACTGGTCAACAAACCAGCAGCGAAAATAATTGCGATACTGACAACGCTGAGGTGAGTGAGTTGGTTAGTAACCAGGGTGTTGGCGAATTGTTCGATTTGATAAATTTGGGTTTGCAGGTTCTCCAGCATGGGTATGTTTTAAATTACAAAGGCTGACTCTGTTTGTATTCTAGCTTATTCGGTTTTTTGTTTCTTGCTGATTTTGAATGTGGGAAAAAATAGCTTTAATTTAGTGTTTTGCTGAATGATAATTTTTTTTAATCTATTTTTTGGGAAAAAAGTTGATGATGTGACTTTTTCGCAATAGCTAGGGGTTTATTGAGAATACTATTGAGAATGGTGTCAATAACTCACGAATTTTATAGGGTTTGGGGATTGATTATTTTGTTGTTCTGTGTTTATAATAATTTTATGTATAATCCAAGGGTCTTTTATAAGTTGTTTTAGACGTAGAACCTCTGGGTTGACTTCCCCAGTCTGGAGTCTGGGAAAAAGTAAAAACGAGTAAAAATTTTTGTTTGAGAGAAAATAAACGAACCGCAGAGACGCGGAGAAGACAGAGTTAGAGTTTTTAAGTTGATAGGTTGTTTTTGAGGTAGAACCTCTGGTTTTGCATTCCCAGTCTGGAGACTGGGAACGATTAATTACTGATTTCTATAACCAATTTTCTAATTTTAATCCTGTGATTCTTGATAAATCGGAATCATGGGAAACTAAGGTTAAATCGTGAATTATTGCGGTAGCTGCTATAAATATATCTGCATCTTGTATTGGTAAACCTCTTTGTTTTAAATCAGCATAAATTTCTGATGCTTTTTTAAAAATCGCCATATCATCTAATAGCAATACTTGGTATTTTTTCACCCAGTTTTCAAAGTCTGATAATTTTCTCACGGCTTTAACAGCTAAAAGTCCTCGCTCAATTTCATAGTAAGTCATCGCACTAATAAAAACTTGCTCATTTTGGCGATTTAACATTTTTAACCGATTATTTGCTTTTGGATTTTCTTTGAGAATTGCTGAAACAATATTTGTATCTAGTAGATATCCCATGTTTTTGTTATTTATTTCCGTTTTACTGCTTCATCAAATATTGCCATTTCTTCTGGTGTTAAATCATTCAATAAACCACTTATTGCTTCTAAAGCTAAAATTTTACTAATTCTTGCTGTTAAGTCATCATCAGCTATGGTTTCTACATCGTCTCCTAAATTTGGTCGAGTAAACAGTTCATACATTTTTTCAATCATCTGTTCTCTTTCTAACCTTTCTTGATATACACTGTTATTAGCAATCAAATTTTCCACAATTGCAGAAATTCGTTTATAGGTTGTTTGTTCTTGAATAGATGTGTTGCTCATATTCTTTACCTCTTTTTTTAAGATAGATAATATTTTAGCATAGAAAATAAAATATATGTCGATATTCCTAATCAACATCTAGGGTTTAATTTCTGGATCTGGAAAATTCATAATTTACCTGGAATATGTAAAAACACAGAAAAATATAATTTAATTATACCCACAAAAACCCAACAGCGTCAAACTGATTTTCCCAAAAACCCGCACCCCCACCCCTTGAAAATCAGAAAACTTTAACAAATCAAAGCTTCCCCATCTTGAGTACATCATTAATATAGAAATAGATATCATCTTCACCATCTGCTAAAATAATTAATAATTTGTAATTACAAAAAATCCCATATATTTTTACTAAAACCCTCTTTACTCTCTCTGCGCCTCTGCGCCTCTGCGTGAGCTTTAAAAAAGTAGAAAACATTACAAAATTACTTCCTGAGTTTAGCAAGTTTCAAATCTTATATTTTAGGATGATCTGCGTAAATTTGAAATAACCACAAAAGACACAGGAAGAAAAATCATGGCTAAATTAGCTAAATCTTATGCCGCAATTGATGGTAATGAAGCGGTTGCGCGTGTTGCTTACAAATTAAATGAAGTAATTGCAATTTATCCGATCACACCATCATCAAATATGGGTGAATGGGCTGATGCGTGGATGGCAGAAAATAAACCTAATTTATGGGGTACAATTCCCAATGTCACCCAAATGCAAAGTGAAGGTGGTGCTGCTGCTGCGGTACATGGTGCATTACAAACAGGTGCTTTAAGTACAACTTTCACCGCTTCCCAAGGTTTGTTATTAATGATTCCCAATTTGTTTAAAATTGCGGGAGAATTAACCAGTTTTGTCCTTCATGTTTCGGCACGTTCTTTAGCTACCCACGCTTTATCTATTTTCGGTGATCACAGTGATGTGATGGCTGCTAGAAGTACAGGTTTTGCATTATTATGTTCTGCTTCTGTACAAGAAAGTCATGATTTTGCACTTATTTCTCAAGCTGCAACTTTAGAAACCAGAGTTCCTTTTTTACACTTTTTTGATGGGTTTAGAACTTCCCATGAAGTGCAAAAAATTGAGTTATTATCTGACGAAGTTTTACGGGAATTAGTACCTTTAGAATTAGTTTCTGCACATCGTCAACGCTGTTTAACTCCTGATAAACCAGTGTTAAGAGGAACAGCACAAAACCCCGATGTTTATTTTCAATCTCGTGAAGGTGCAAACCCTTATTATAATGCTTGTCCTGATATTGTTCAAAGGATTATGGACAAGTTTGGAGAACAAACAGGACGATATTATAAATTATATGAATATCATGGACATCCCAAAGCAGACCGGGTAATTATTCTCATGGGTTCTGGTTGTGAAACTGTCCATGAAACTGTAGATTATCTGAATAACCAAGGTGAAAAAGTGGGAGTGATCAAAGTTCGACTTTTTCAACCTTTTGATGTGGGAAGATTTATCGAAGCTTTACCTAATAGTGTCAAATCTATTGCGGTTTTGGATAGAACTAAAGAACCAGGAAGCGCAGGTGAACCTTTATATTTAGAAGTAGTTACAGCTATCCATGAAGGATGGAAAAAAACCACCTTCCCGAAAATTGTCGGGGGTAGATATGGGTTATCTTCTAAAGAGTTTACCCCTGCAATGGTAAAAGCGGTTTTTGATCATCTCCGTCAATCAAAACCCAAGAATCATTTTACTATTGGGATTAATGATGATGTCACTTTTACTTCTGTGAATTTTGATCCTGGGTTTTCTACTGAACCAGATAGCGTTGTGCGTGCAATGTTCTATGGTTTGGGTTCTGATGGTACGGTAGGTGCAAATAAGAACTCAATTAAAATTATTGGGGAAGGTACAGAAAATAATGCTCAAGGTTATTTTGTGTATGATTCTAAAAAGTCTGGTTCAATGACGGTTTCTCATTTGCGGTTTGGTGCTGAGAAAATTCGCTCAACGTATCTCATCAACCAAGCTAATTTTATCGGTTGTCATCATTGGGGTTTCATTGAAACAATTGATATCTTAAAAAATGCTGCCACCGGAGCGACATTTTTATTAAATAGTCCCTATCCTGCGAAGGAAGTTTGGAAAAATTTACCTGTAAAAGTGCAACAGCAAATTATTGATAAAAACCTGAAATTTTATGCTATTGATGCTAGTCAGGTGGCGAAAAATAGCGGGATGGGTAGAAGAATTAACACGATTATGCAGGTGTGTTTCTTTAAATTAGCGGGGGTATTGCCAGAAAAAGAAGCGATCGCTAAAATTAAACAAGCGATTGAAAAGACCTATGGTAAAAAAGGTGCAGATGTTGTCAACATGAATTTAAAAGCTGTTGATAACACTTTAGAAAATCTGCATCCTGTCAAGGTAGGAAAAATCCCTAAAAAATCTCTACAAGAGAAAACCACATCTTTACAGAACAACATACCCCAATTTGTTAATGATGTTCTGGGTAAAATTATGGTGTGGGAAGGTGACGACTTACCTGTAAGTGCTTTACCCGCAGATGGAACTTTTCCCACTGCAACCGCAAAATGGGAAAAACGCAACGTTGCAGAAGAAATACCGGTTTGGGATGAGGATGTCTGCGTTCAATGCGGTAAATGTGTGATGGTTTGTCCTCATGCTGCTATTCGTGCAAAAGCTTATGAAGCGGATAAGTTAGTCAATGCACCTGCAAGTTTTAAGTCAGCAAATGCAAAAGATAAAAGTTTTGCTGGTCAGAAATTTACTATCCAAGTTGCACCGGAAGACTGTACAGGTTGCAGTATTTGTGTGGATGTTTGTCCTGCGAAAAATAAAGCAGAACCCAGCAAAAAAGCTATCAACATGAGTCCGCAGTTACCCCTGAGAGAACAGGAAAGAGAAAATTGGGATTTCTTTTTAAGTTTACCAAATCCCGATCGCAGAAAGTTGAAATTAAATCAAATTCGTCAACAACAACTGCAAGAACCACTATTTGAGTTTTCTGGTGCTTGTGCAGGATGTGGAGAAACACCATATCTGAAATTATTAACACAATTATTTGGCGATCGCTCACTCATTGCTAATGCTACCGGTTGTTCTTCCATCTACGGTGGAAACCTCCCTACAACTCCCTGGACTCAAAACGCAGAAGGAAGAGGTCCAGCATGGTCCAATAGTTTATTTGAAGATAACGCCGAATTTGGTTTTGGTTATCGTTTATCTATTGATAAACAAGCGGAATTTGCAGCCGAATTATTGCAACAATTAAATAGTGAAGTTGGGGATAATTTGGTAAATGATATCCTCAAAAATGCCCAAAAAACAGAAGCAGATATTTGGGAACAACGGGAAAATGTTGGAGTTCTCAAACAAAAACTAGATGAAATTTCAGCATCTCAAAATGACCAAAATCTCAAATCCAAAATCCAAAATCTAAAATCCCTCGCTGATTATTTAGTCAAGAAAAGTGTGTGGATAGTAGGTGGTGATGGATGGGCTTATGACATTGACTTTCATGGCATTGATCACGTTTTAGCCAGTGGTAAAAATGTCAATATCTTGGTTATGGATACAGAAGTTTATTCTAACACAGGTGGTCAATCTTCTAAAGCAACTCCTACCGCAGCAGTCGCTAAATTTGCCGCCAGTGGTAAACCCGCAGCGAAGAAAGATTTAGGTTTAATGGCCATGACTTACGGTAATGTTTATGTGGCCAGCGTCGCTTTAGGTGCGAAGGATGAACACACATTAAAAGCATTCTTAGAAGCGGAAGCTTTTGATGGTCCATCCTTAATTATTGCCTATAGTCATTGTATTGCTCACGGCATTGATATGACCACCGGTTTACAACAACAAAAAGCCTTAGTTGACTCTGGTAGATGGTTGTTATATCGTTATAATCCTGCATTGCAAAATGAAGGTAAAAATCCCCTACAATTGGATATGAAAGCACCTTCTGAGTCAGTGGAAAAATCCATGTATCAGGAGAATCGGTTTAAGATGTTGATTAAGAGTAAACCGGAAATTGCTAAACAATTGTTAGCCCAAGCGCAAGCGGAAGTTGATGCACGTTGGGAGATGTATCAATATTTAGCTAATAGGTAATAGGTAATAGGTAATTGGTAATGGGTTTTTACCTGTTACCTATTATCGAATTATTAATTAGAATTGTTTATTTACGCCAATTATCTATTACTAAAGGATAACCTAATGCTTGAATTTTCAGATAATGCTTAGTGTTACCTGTAACTAAAATTAAATTGTTTTGGATAGCGATAGAAGCTATTAATACATCTGCTAATCCTATAGGTTGTCCACTGCTTTCTAAATCAGCATGAATCAATCCTGAAAGTTCTGCACTTTTTTGGTCTAAATGTAGGATTTCCATTTCAGGTAAATCCGCTAAAAATTCTTGAATGCGATCATTACGATTTAGTTTTCTCCAACCCTTGATAATTTCGGAAACAGTAATCACAGAAATTGTGTAATTTTTCCATATAGCTTTATAAGCAAGAGCATTGGCATTTATTTGAGGATTTCTACCTTTACGAATTTCTGATGTGATATCTGTATCAATTAGAGATTTTCTCACTGCTAAATTCTTGCTTTTTATGAATTTCTATGTTGTAAAATATCTTCAATCATTTGATCTACTAACTCAGCATCATTTGACCATTCACCAATAAATGAATTATTGATTATTTCCGGTTTAGTTAGTTGCTCAATCATGGCTTTGATTAAATCTGAAACTTGACAATGATGGGTTTGTGTCAATTTTTCTATTTTGTCGTAAGTTGCTTGATCGAGTTCAATTTCTATTTTTTTCATGGGTTGGTGATGTTGATTTTATATGGGTAGATTATAGCATATTCTTTAAATCAACTTCCAAATCACTTTCATCATAATGAATAGATTAAATATTTAATTGTCATGGTTTTGCATTTTCGCTTTTCTTTCTCTTCGCAGTTGGCGGAGTTTTTCTGATACTGGTGGAGGGTTGAGTCGCTGTTGTTCTCTCATTTTATGACCATGTTCGATCCAATTTTTCATGTAAGTGCTGACAGTTTCTTTGTTCTGTAAATAGTAAAGAATTGTCGCATATACTTTTCTAAGGAAATTGATTGATATATTTGGGCAATTTCTTCTGGAGAGCGTCCACAATCAAGATATTCATATAAAACTGTTTCAATTCCAATTGTGGAGTTTTTCAATCTAATATCTCCAGGAGAGAGAAAACTGAAATAGTTAGTAATATCTTTGGTAGGTATAGTTTGACTGTTCATAATTAATTTGGATAACTACTTTAGTAGAGACATTATAACATAATATATATCTTTCAAAATCAATCGTGCTGTATCTGGTTCACCATTCAGGAACAAATAAATAGTTTCATCCAGTAGAGCGATCACAAATTCAGAATAACTTTGTAATCTTGCATTAACAGTTTTTTTGCAGTCTCTAGTTATTCCAATAATACTACCTTTTCTCTCTTATATTTGTCAGTTTCTTGCTCTTTGTCAATTTGAATCATTGGCAACAAATAATCAAAATATATTAAAAAGTGGGCAAATACCCACATTAAATTATTTATTTGCTAATTTGCAAAAACTAGATGTTAAAGGTTGCTATATCTATATATTTCTCCTATTTCTCTCATAAGCCTATAAAAATATATGTTATCTTCCGGTAATGTTAGAGAACCAGATATTGCAGAGAAAGCAAGGCTTTCAGGTTCTGACCATCCATTTTTCCAAATTAGTTTTTTATTTGTTAAAATAATACCTTCCTTCCCATCATTCCAAAAACCAGTATTTTTCATTGCTAATATTTTTTCATCAGCTTCAAGTAGTGAATCTGCATAGCTAGATATAGCGTTAGATAGCTTATCTATAGAAATATTAGGAGCAATCAAAAATCCTTCTATATGAGAATATTGATTTAATTCCTCGTCAAGAAACTCTATAAAATCTTTTAGCTCAGGATCAGATGGAATTTCTGTTAAAGTGTACAATCTTGATTCTAATTGATGTAGTATATTTCCATCTCTATGTTTTTGTCCTTTCAAAAATGACCACACCACAAAACCAGCACCAAACCCTATTAAAGATGCTCCTCCAGTAATAACACTTATCCCTCCCAAAGCTGAAATAATAGTAGTAATAGCAGCTGCTCCTGATAACGTACCTGCTACCCCTAAAGCAGAAGCACCAGTCCAAGCAATGAAAACCGCACCCGCACCCACTAAAGTTCCTGTCACTGCGGCAATTCCTAAATTTTTATAGTCTTCTCCGTCCATCTGAGATACCAGCGCAATAGATACTAAACCAGCTGCACCTATTAAAGCTGCTCCCCCGGTAACTACTGCTAAACCTCCTAACATTCCCAACCCACCAGCAGCTACAGAACCACCACCTAAATAGGCTAAAGTTGCTGTCAAAGGCGCTCGACTTAATAACACGCCTGTCGCTGTTTCTGCTCCCAAAGTATGAAGTGTACCTGTTATTGTAGGTAAAATAGCTCCACCTTGATCACTGACTTGGAGAGCTACCTCAAAAATTTTTCCCCAATCTTCCTTATAGGATTTGGAAAGTTCCTTAGTCAAGTTATTTTTGGCTATGAGATCAACAAGTTTTGCATTTTCAAAGAACCGATGTTGTGCCATTAAATATACTAATTTACAACTGTTTAAAATATCGGAATTGAGAATAAATGAATCTAGAGATTTTAAAGTTTCTGGCTCAGATATCTTTTTACCATCTCGGATTTCTTGATAAGTTAGCAAATATTTTTCTTGTGTTTGCCCTTTTGATTTCTCTTTAATTAACCTAACAATGATTATATCTACAGTAAAAGCTCTAGATTTAGCACTTGCAAGGGAATAGGATCTTTTAATGGCAACAGGAATATCTGAACCTGTAATCATAGCTTCTAATTCCGTCAGATAACTAAAATCTGGAACTGGTTCTGAAGCTCTCACATATTGATATGTACCTCTAATTCTTTTCTTATCATCTTCAGAAAGTTCAGATTTAGCTAGTGCTGTTTCAATCGCTTTTTCAATGATATTTAATAGACAATTTTGATGAGCTATTTCATACCTTTGTCGAATTTGTTCATCTAAGTTAGATGAAGCTACCAAATATTGCAATAAATCCAGAGAAATAGTATCTTCTATATATTCACTATCTTCAACTAATTCATAAATTTGTTTTACTTGGGTTTTTGTGGTATATTTACGCAGAAAATCAGCTTGATCAATTTCTTGATAAATCTTGTCAGCTATTCTCAGATTGGGGTCATACAAAGTATGTAAAATAAACTTGACATCATTACCTTGTAACCCAATTTTAGGAATATAAATGGTATTATTTTCAATAATTCTTGCAGGAATTGTTAACTTATAAGAATCTCCAGACCTCAAAGTAACGTTTTGAATACCACCCCTTCTAGCAATATCATAAGGAACAAAAACATGATATTTTTCCTGAAAATTATCATTATTCGCACTCGCAATTTCTGGAAAAATTACATCTTTAGTTAAATAAACTCCAACACTAGAAACCAGCAGATTTAAAAACATCCGACGGTTAAGACTAAACAAGTCAGATGAATTATTGATCCTCTTCATACCTAAATACCTTCAAATTCAAAACGGTAGTATTTTTAAATGATTAAATTGTTTTCGTTGTCAACTTAACACAAAACCTATCATCTTGTCAAATTATTAACTTGTTTAGATATAACCCACATCAGTAATTATAATGATATGGGTTTAAAATGTATATACTCATTAATTAAGTATTTATGTATATTTAAATATAATTAATAACAGTGATTTTTATTAACACCAATAAAAACAGGTAATTAGTTCTCACCAATTACCCAATATCATCAAACCCAAACTTAATCTATGGAGAGATCGCATCATCATAGTTAATAGCCTGAAGTATGCGATTTAAAATCACCTTCCCACCAGGATTAACCACCTCTAACCGAATAAAATTAGGATCACTAGGTCGCCAAGTTACTCGATATTTCATCCCATTATTATTCCAAGTATAAACTTGCCGATCATTAGTACCTGAAGTTACAGCACCAGATAGATTAATGTTGGAATTACGATTACGGCGATTTTCTCCATAATAGTAATAGACATTATTATCAAAAGACAAACTTACTTCCCAGTCTTTATCACCAAAATGTCCCTTGGGATAATTAGGGTTTGCTGAATAAACCTAAAACCTTGATATATCAAAGGTTAGAGGCTGATAAACACAGAAATTAGTGCAAGGGTTTTGAAGGGTATACCGGAAAAAGTGTGCATTTTTTGGGATTTCAAGAGATAGCAAAGAAATTTTCAAATCTCCTCCTGACTCCTGACTCCTGACTCCTGACTCCTATGCCCTCACGGAAAGACTTTCTCAGCAACCCCTAATTAAATTTTTGTGCCAGCGCAGGTTGAGGCATTGCTACATCTATAATTGCAGGTGTAGAAATCCCCAAAATTGCCGCTAATGTTATTGCTTTATAATTCATAAAACTCTCCCCCTGGGAAACCAGGTAAAAAGTCTATATTTGTCTATATTTATGGATTCACTCTATAGCAAATCAATTTCGCTTTAAGCTGTTGTTTCTTCTTTATTGAGATTCCTGGAAATAAATAGTTTAGGAAACAGCAACCCAGAACTTTCTTTATATTCTTCAAACTCAGGATATCGAGACAAAGATTGATCTTTTTTCCGCATATTGGGAACAAATATCATGGCTATAAATAAACCAAGAATTAAAAAAGGTAGCCAATGCTGTGCTAACATGGCAAATGCTAGATAAATCAAAACTTCTCCCAAGTAATTAGTATTACGACATCTAGCAAAGAAACCTTCTGTAATTAGTCCAGTTTTGTATTTGAGTGTATAGTATTTTTGAGCATCACTAGCAAAGTGTAAAAACACCCCCACAATATTTAAAGAAATAGCCGCAGTTACTAACGGTAAAGGTGGAACAGTACCACTGCTAATAAGAATAAATGGTGCTACCCAATATAAACCTAAGATGATAAAGGTAATAATTCCCATCAAACTGGGCATTTCTTGTTCCCATTGTTTATCTGGGAAAATACGATCTTTTAGTAACCAAAGAAAACCATAAGTACCATGAAGGGCAAGATAAACCCAAGCTCCAATAGTAAAGTTATGGTAGAAAAACATTAGTCCTAACACTATAAAAAAAGTTAGACCTTTGTGAAAATTAATAGGATATTTTACCTTCATATTCTGGCTTTTTGTGAGAATTTTTCAAGTGTTTAAATAAATAGAGAGATAGGAAAATATCGCCTATCCCTCTGCCATAATTACTTCTTCGCAATTACCCAAACTGCGTGAATAATACCCAAAATGTAAAAACCAAAAATTGTTAACAGTAAATTAATCCAAAAATCTTTGCCAAAACCAACTTGTAAAAATACTCCCAAAGGTGGTAAAAAGATGGCTGCTACGATTCTAATTAAGTCATTCATAATACTCTCCTGTTCATTGTCCACATCTCTATTATTAACATCACTTTCTCTAACTCGCATTCCTGAAAAGATACAGTAACCCGAACTAACACCCAGAATTAACACCCAGAAGTAACACCCAGAAGTAACACCTACATTAACCACCGCTGATTTTAGCTTTGTAACCTAACTTAACTAAAATCTCTAAAATCTTCTGTTTATGATCTCCTTGAATTTCAATTTCGTTCTCTTTCACAGTTCCCCCTGTACCGCATTGGGTTTTTAACTGTTTCAATAAAGCGGTTAAGGTTTCTGCTTTGGTTTGAAACCCGGTAATAACCGTGACTGTTTTTCCTTTCCTCCCTGCGCGGGTTGCTTGTACCCTTACATTTTGTTGGTTTGGGGGTAGTTCTTGTACTGGACGTTCTAAAGCAGGTGAGTTATCATTACCAAATTCTTGGTAAATTATACGTTTGTCAGATTTTGATTTAGAGGAAGACATACAATTTAATTCTTAATTCAATCCAGCAATAATCTCAAGTAGACTCAAATTTTTTCCTACTGCTATTTTAACCAATTACTGTTCACTAATTACTGACTAATATAGGACTTAGGCAATATTGGACTAAAAACCTGGTTCTGATGTAGGGGTAATTCATGAATTACCCCTACTTTCGTTCTGTTTTGCGTAAGTCCTGTAGTATTTAGAAGATTCTCATACAGCATTCTCTAAGTAAAATATTCTCACTCCTAACTCCTGACTCCTGACTCTTGTACGGGTGTTCGCGAAGCGTGCTGGAAGCATCAGCTTTCTGGCGACTAATGATAAATTTTTATCCAAGGTTATTTCTGGAATACTCCTAAATTATGATATTTTTTGTCAAGATTGGGGTAATATAAACAACCAATAAGAATAATCTGATCTATCATCACTATGTTCAAAACTAGATTATCTGTATCTGATGGTACTAATTAAGTACCTACTTCTAAACCGTATCGTCTCATGGGAGCGATCGCTGCTTTAATTCTTATCAGTCTGATCACTTCATTCGGAGGATCACTTATGAAGCACACTATTTCTAACTGTTGAGAAGGTTTTATTTGGGGTATCGCTGATCTAGTGATTGAGTTGGATCAATTAGCTAGTATTGTTGCTGTTGGTTTACTTTCTGCTAGGTTTGTAGGTGGTGCTTGGATCGGTTTAGCTTTTGTATTTGCTGCTTTATTTGAACAAATAATACATTTAGCTTCATTAAATCTACCAAGTATAGCCCCAGGTATAGAAATAGCGATCGCCTTGTTCTCTATTATCTGATAATGATTTTTCAAAATTGGGGTGCTCTAGAAATGATATACGCAGAAATAGAAACTAAAACAAACCGCTTAGAATCTTTAGAATCTATTGTTGAGCAAATCGGTGAAGCTGTGCTTTCTACTACCAATACTATTGAGCGTTTAGCTCAAAGAGTAGATGCTTTGATCGTACAAGTAGAATCACAGGGAAAACAATTACAGCAGCAAGGATATCAAATTTTTGCCTTGTGTGATGCTGTACAAAGTCTCGCTGAAACACAAAAAGATTCATTACAAGAAATCAATCAACTGACAAAATCTGTAGATAACATTGTGTTTTTGCTGCAAAGTGTAGATGAAGAAATATGAACTACCCCAGCTTATTCCCAAATCCAAAATCCAAAATTGGCATGATCAAACCTTTAATTGAGTAATTGCAATATTGCCAGCAAAACATACATCTACATCACTACCAGGAGTGCGATCGCGTTTACCATATTCACCAACATAATAAAAATTATCACCCTCTACTCGATAATTTACAGGTAAAGGTTTGGTACAGGGTAGACAAAAAACAACTTGAGGATCACCATCTCCCGGTAGTAGATGGGGTAAATTCACATTCCAAAAGCTACCAGGTGCTAAAGGCTTTTTCAGTAAATCTGCTAATATTACTGATGTCCATTTAGCAGCTAAATCCCAATTATAATTGAGTTTAGCTTTGCGATAATGAGAAATCGCCACACCAGGAATACCGTGCATTGCAGCTTCTCTCACCGCAGCAACAGTTCCAGAAATGTACGCATCTACTCCCAAATTACCACCAGCATTAATTCCTGAAAGCACAAACTTGACATCTTGACGAATTTGTGTTATGGCAATTCTCACACAATCAGCAGGAGTACCAGCAATAGCATATTCAAAATCAGAACGACGTTCTAATTTAATCGGTTCAGTTGTCGTCACCTGATGTCCACAACCAGACTGATGTGTTGCTGGTGCAGCGATAATTACATCTTTGTCATTTACCGCTTTCAGCAAAGCTTGAATACCTGGTGCGTCGATACCGTCGTCGTTAGTTAAGATGATTGTCATGAGATTTTAGAGTTTAGATTTTAGAGTTTAGATTGATTCGACCAATAAATCCTCAAATAAATCCTGAAATAAATCCTGAAATAAATCCTGGTAATTTTACCATCCAGGAATTATCCTCAAATCAGATGCTTTTGACCTAGATTATGTAGTATTTTGATTGCAAGAGTATTTTAGGATTCATTTCATGAAACAGCTACTCAAGCAATTATTTAGTGGTCATTCATACCTTACCCGTCTCATTGTACCTGTATTGGTGATGATGATGGCTATTTCTGTTTTTGTGACACCTGCTTTTGCTACTGGAGTATATCAAATACCCAACCTGACAGCAGATACCTGGATTGTAGATGAAGGTGATGTTCTTAGCCGTTTTAATGAAGGTCAAATCAGCGGTGCTTTTAAAGACTTGGCCAAAGCAACAGGTAATGAGGTGAGAATTGTTACCATTCACCGTTTCGACTATGGGGAAACACCGGAAAGTTTTGCGAAAGGACTATTTACAAAATGGTTTCCTACACCAGAAGCACAAGCTAACCAAGCGATTGTGATCGTTGATACTCTAACCAATGGTGCAACTATTGTCAGCGGGGATCAAGTGAAAACTCTCTTGACTGATGAGATCGCTAATAGTGTCACAGAAGAAACACTAGGGTCAGCATTACGGGATGGTAATAAATATAATCAAGGATTTTTGGATGTGCGCGATCGCCTAGTAGCAGTCCTTTCTGGTAAACCTGATCCCGGTCCACCAGCAGAAAAAGAAACTGTACAGGTAGAAAGCACATTTAGCAATGCGGAAGAAACCGACAAAAACAAAGGTAATGCTACTGCTTGGGTAGTAGGTTTGTTAATTGCAGCTACTGTCATTCCCATGGCAACTTATTATTTATACCAAATCAATCAGCCTTCCAATCAGGGGTAAGTAATGAGGGAATAGGTAGAATTTTTGTAAGGAGTCAGGAGATCAAGGAGTCAGGAGTCAGGAGTCAGGAGTCAGAATATTTGTTTGTAGCAACTGTATTCTGTATCCTGAATCCTTACGAATTTTTTACTTTACGGTTTTGTACACGATTGACTATGATGAAAAATACTTCTCAACATCCCAAACGGATTTTATTTTTACATCCCAACTTTCCCGCCCAATTTCGTCATCTGGCCACAACTTTAGCCAAAGATGATAAATATCAAGTAGTATTTGGTACAAATCGTCAGGAAGGATCAATACCAGGAGTATTGAAAGTTATTTATGAACCTTCCCGCACAGCAGCACCCCAAACTCATCATTATATCCGCAATTTAGAAAATGCAATTCTCACCGGACAAGCTGTATATCGCATAGCAGAACAATTAAAAACACAGGGTTTTATTCCCGATATAATTTACGGTCATTCTGGCTGGGGTCCGACATTATTTATGAAAGAAATTTTCCCGAAAGCAGAATTATTATGTTTCTTTGAATGGTTTTATCATGCTCGCGGTTCTGATGCCGATTTTGATCCCAGTGATCCATTAAATGCCGATGATTTGTGTCGTATTAAAGTCAAAAATTCACCGATTTTACTAGATTTATACCATTGCGATCGCGGACTTTCTCCTACTAATTGGCAACGTCAACAATTTCCCCTAGAATATCATCAAAAAATCACTGTTTGTCACGATGGAATTGATACTAATTTCTTTCAACCCCAGCCAGATGCTAAATTAGTTTTACCCCGAATTAATCTTGATCTTTCCCATGTTTCAGAATTAATTACTTATGTAGCGAGAGGAATGGAACCTTATCGCGGTTTTCCTCAGTTTATGGAAGCAGTAGCATTAATTCAACAACAACGCCCAAACTGTCATATTGTAGTTGTGGGAGAAGATAGAGTAGCCTATGGAAAAAATCTTCCTGATGGGAAAACTTATAAACAATTAATGTTAGAAAAATTAGATTTAGATTTAACCAGATTACACTTTACTGGTTTACTTCCTTATACTGAATATTTGCAAGTTTTACAAGCATCCTCAGCCCATATTTATTTAACTTTTCCTTTTGTTTTATCCTGGTCAATGTTAGAAGCAATGTCCGCAGGATGTTTGTTAATAGCTTCTGATACTCCACCAGTTAAGGAAGTAATTAAAGATGGTAAAAATGGACTGTTGGTAAATTTCTTTTCTCCCCAACAAATTGCCGAAAAGGTGAATACAGCTTTAGATAATTCTCCAGATATGATTTCTATTCGTACCGCTGCACGCAAGACAATAGTTAATAACTATGATCTACAAACATTATTACCACAACATTTAGATTGGATGTTAGGCAGAAAAATTGACAATTGACAATTGACAATTGACAATTGATAGTTGATAGTTGTTTCATTGAAGTTTAAAACCTCTTTTTTAAGGGAAAAAGTTAATAACCCAATTACCAATTCCCAATCACCAATCACCAATTCCCAATCACCAATCACCAATCACCAATCACCAATTAATAATTAGCTAATTCTTTACTCGCTTCTTCTTTGAGTCGTTGACGAATAGACAAAGGTGCTATTACTTCTCCATTTGGCCGCCAGTCTCGTAACCGCATCAAAACATTAATATCCCCAGTACGTATCCAAGCTTGATAATAAATATCTTGTTTATTTCTGTGTTTGATAATATCTAATATTTGCTGCTGCTGGGTTTTGGGAATGTCTGCTGTAATTAAATTTGCTAATTTTTCATAGGCAATACGCTGGAAAGAATGATGGCGAAATGTGTTATCTACATACCATTGGGCAAATGCTGGGGGAAAACGAATGATCAATAATTCCCGTTGTAGGTAAAAGTTGAAACCCCAAGCTTTTTCTAATTCTGTCTCTACATATTCTGGGGTGGGTAAGTTGCCACTGTGCCACATTTCTTTTAATTCTTTGGGTATACCCGGATCTCCCCAGGGAAGAATTTGCAATTTTTCTGAGGCGATGCGGTCCAGTCGGTAGTTGTGCCATGTTATATTTCCTTGGGGATCTATACCATAGGCGCTGAGATATTTGGCACGTCGGAGGTAATGCAAACACACTGGATAAACGGTTATTTGTACTTTGCTTGCTGTAGCTGCGATCCAATATTCAAACTGCACTACTCCAGCGGCTGGTATACGCCATAGTTGTTCTAACTGTTCTTGATAGTTATCTACCTGGTCCTGCATTTCTGAAGAAAGTATATAGTCTAAATGCAGAAATATCCGTTGTTGTGGTTCTTGGATGGTGGGAGATGTATGGGTATGATCTACTATTTGTTCCCACAAATTATGAATGATGATATCTAGGTTTGGCTGCACAAAGGATATGGACTCTAAAACGTGCAGTAGTTCCCAGGTTTGGGGTAGGGACAGTTGGGTAAAGGTTGCTTGTGCTGTTGCAGAAATTGTTGGTGCTGGTAGTTCGGTTTTAGAAAGAGTTTGATATTCTCCTTTGACTACTGTTTGCAGCCATCCTAAACGAGTTAGCTGTTTGAGATCATCTCTGAGGGAACGATGAACTGTGGCAAAGGGGGGTTGTTGTAGTTGTTGGTGCAGTTGTTGGGAACTGATGCCGGTGAGTTGTTGTATTTCTTGTTGCCATTGGGTTTGGCAAATGTGGCTATTGGCAGTTTGAATAATTTGCCATCCGCTTTGATGACAGATGCAGGTGGGGTCCTGACATTTGGTGGTTATTTGTTCGGCGTTGAGTTTTTCGCTTTTGGGGTGATAGTAGGAAAATAGGCGATCGCGCAGTTGTGCGTAGGTAAATTTTTTTGCTAAGTCCGTTGTCCAGTTTTCTTCCCCATACAGTTTATTTAATATTACCCATAGTCTAATTGAACGCTGCAAACGGTTGGCTAGTTGTCCTGCTGCTAACCAATGTAATATTTGCGGTGTGGGTGGATAGGGGAAGCTGTTCAAATTGATAATTGATAATTGATAATTGACAATTGTTTAAGAGGGTGTTTAAAATCTCTTGTTTCCAGGAGACAAAAAAACCAATTGCAGTAAGTATAATTTTCAATTGTACATTGTTTATTAGACATCTCCACAATAGAATGTATTAATCTGTCATAAGTTGTGGGGGCGAAGTAGGGGCGAAGCATTCGAGCGATTAATGATCGGTATTCACCAAAGGATATTTTCCAAATGCTTCGCCCTTACAGGGCGATAATTTATCGAAAAAATCAGACATCTAGATATCCCATAAGCTTCGCCTTGCCCCCATAAATAAGTTCCAGAATTTCTTTTCTGGAGATGTCTATTGTTTATTGTCTATTTTGGCAAGTTCAATTTTTTGTATTGGCACTGCAAAAGCTGATTAAATTACGCAGGACTTACGCAACAGGGAACGAAAGTAGGGGTAATTCATGAATTACCCTTACGCAAGAATAAGGTTTTCAGTCACATCTTGCGTAAGTCCTAATTTATTACAACCAAGCGATCGCATTTTTTAGTAATTCTATCTTTTTTTATCCCCAAGTTTTGTTTCCATCCCCTTGCGGGGAATTGGTTATGAAAAACGCAAGAGGCGCACTACCACTGAATTTGATTAACGCTTCTAGTCGTTTCCATCCCCTTGCGGGGAATTGGTTATGAAAAACTGGACGTGGAAGAGATAGAAAAAAGAGAGCTAAACGTTTCCATCCCCTTGCGGGGAATTGGTTATGAAAAACCTTTGTTGGGTATCACCAGCTTCGGGTTACAGCCTAGTTTCCATCCCCTTGCGGGGAATTGGTTATGAAAAACGGCAAGGTTCTGGGAGTCTTCTATACTGGTCAGATGGGTTTCCATCCCCTTGCGGGGAATTGGTTATGAAAAACTTAAATAAAACCTTTAATTCTGATTCCTACCTTCTTGAGTTTCCATCCCCTTGCGGGGAATTGGTTATGAAAAACGCCACTATCACGGATTGCTATAATGCTGTGATGGAGTACAGTTTCCATCCCCTTGCGGGGAATTGGTTATGAAAAACAACCAATAAAACACACTGTTGAATTGTGGAAACCTGCGTTTCCATCCCCTTGCGGGGAATTGGTTATGAAAAACAATGTAACTGTATTACCATCACAAGCTTATAACAAGATTACGTTTCCATCCCCTTGCGGGGAATTGGTTATGAAAAACAACAACAGTTCATCACTCAAAAGAGCTAGACATCCAGTTTCCATCCCCTTGCGGGGAATTGGTTATGAAAAACAGTGCTTTTGGTGATGAGCTAGACCTCTTAGGTGAGGGTAGTTTCCATCCCCTTGCGGGGAATTGGTTATGAAAAACCCTGTCTATGGTGTAGAGTTGTTTGAGTCTTCTACTGTTGTTTCCATCCCCTTGCGGGGAATTGGTTATGAAAAACGTAAAGACGAATGGGACTTCAACTCCCACCTAATGTTTCCATCCCCTTGCGGGGAATTGGTTATGAAAAACATTGACTGTCCTTCTGCCCGTAAAGCTCGTATCAGAGGTTTCCATCCCCTTGCGGGGAATTGGTTATGAAAAACCTGGTTACAAAGTAGTAGCTTGCTACTGCGATCAACGGTTTCCATCCCCTTGCGGGGAATTGGTTATGAAAAACCCTACACTCATGGAGACCTTGTTACAAATAGCTTTCAAGGGGCGTTTGCGCCAAGCTACGGAAACAATGATGTAACAAGCGAAGTCAGTATTTAATTTTCTAGGTTCAGATTGCCGTTTCCAGCCAATAAAAATAATTTAACCGAAAAACTCCAAGATGTCAACCTAAAAAACCAACATTTTCTCAAAATTACCAAAGATTACTAAATGTAAATCTTTATAGCTTCCTGCGCCAAAACCAATACATTCCTTTACATTTCGTTACAAATGCCCAAAAGCTGATGCTGGGGATATTTCGACCACCTCCATACCCGCATAACCAGGAATATCAAACTTTACAAAATTAAATAATCAGGTGGTTCATAAGGAGGTTCACTTCCGTAAACCCGCGTCTTTTGTTTAGCAGTTTCATCCAGAGGATAAACCCGCAAATTATCCTCACTCAACTTCAGCACCTTTAACCACCGCTTTTCTAACTGGTGATTCAATTCCTCATTATCTAGCGGACATTCAAACACCGAATATTGCACCCGTTGACAACGCTGTTCCAACAACTTGGCCAACTTTGTCCGACGTTTATCATCGGGTACGTCATAACAAACCAACCATAATTTTGTCATTTCATCACAAACGCCTCATAATCTAATTCAGAACGCATCAAACACCGTCCCAACCACCGCGCTTGTTCCAAAAGAATTTGATTCAATGTCAAACGCCGATTTTGGGGAGGATATAAAAAAGGAGTTCGCAGTCGTCGTTCTAACTCTCCCAAAAACAACTTTTTCGCCAAAGGTCCCAACCATATCCCCACCCCATCGGGAGAATCTTGAAAATCCTCTGTTCCCAAAATGTTAGATTCAACAATGGAAATTACCGCTTGGTCCACCACCACAGGACGAAATTCCTCCATTAAATCTAAAACCAAATTCGGCCGATAGGGTTCTGTTGCATGGAAAAAACCCAAATAAGGATCAAGTCCCGCTTGGACGGTAGCAGAAAATACTCTCGCTAATAAAACTCCATAACCCCAACTCAAAAGCGCATTAATCGGATCAAGTGGTGGTCGGCGGTTGCGGCCATTAAACTTCCACTCTGGGGGAAAATAATGACGTAATGCTTGGTAATAGGTGCGAGCGCAAATTCCTTCAATTCCCATTAACTCATCACGGTTAAAGGGGGTGGCGACATGAACAAGACGAGCAGAATAGGAATTGATTAAATCTATTGCCTCTGCTAATTCAGTAATTTTACTTGCAGTTGCCCGGTTACGCTTTTGTAATAATACTCTTTGATTACGGACTTTACCCAAAATCAATTTTTGAGCTAAGGCCATGCCAAAGGTAGTTTCTACTGTGCGATATTGAGCTATTCTAATAGTAGTATTACTAATAAAATACCCTTGCAGCCTACCGCGAAATTGCCCATCTTGTGTCAGGAATATGGTTTCTATGCCACGATCTAGTAATTGGGCAATTACCACATCTGTTAATTGGATACCTGGTAAAACGACTACTAGGGTAACTTCTGCTAAACGACAGGTTTGAGTTTGATCTTGTTTAATAATGATCAGTGATTCGTTGCGATAGCGCAGGGTTGTTCCTGGTTCGGTTAAATAGAGTGTAGTCATAGGAAACAGGAAATTAAGAAAGTAGGGGTTTAGCAGTGCTAAACCCTTACAACACTTTGGAGGTATAAACGAAGTATTAATGTTTCCTCCTGTATCAGTAATCATTTTGCCTTGAGGTTAGAAGACCCCTTTTCTATCAGGGTGAAATAATACACCTATTGAATTGACAATTGATAATTGACAATTGATAATTTATGAAAGAGACAATTGATAATTGACAAGTTATGAAAGAAAACATTATTAAGGAGAAAAGCTTTGATTTTGCAGTCCGTGTTGTCAACTTATATCAATATTTAAATAACGAAAAAAAAGAATTTGTTTTATCAAATTAATTACTGCGTTCTGGTACTGCAATTGGAGCATTAGTCAGAGAAGCAGAACAGGCAGAAAGTAAAGCAGATTTCATTCATAAATTAGCAATTGCCCTTAAAGAAGCAAATGAATCAGATTATTGGATAGAACTAATGTATAAAACAGATTACCTCACAGAAAAACAATACAAAAGCATCAAAAATGATATCACGGAGTTAATCAAACTTTTAACTTCAATCATAAAAACCAGCAAGAAAATTGTTAATTGTTAATTTTCCATTGTCAATTGTCAATTGTCAATTGTCAATTGTTCATATTTACAAATACAGGAACGGAGAAAAGCTGATGACTGAACCTGCTTTACGCTTGCTATTAAGTGAAACCCTGATGGTAGAGGCTTTACATTATCAGGTTTTATTGATTGAATTAACTAGGAGCGATCGCATTATCGAACCCCAAGACTTAACAGGTTTAGAACTTCCAGCAGGAATTGATACAACCGGTGGTGTGGTAATTTCGGGACGCGCACCGATTTGGTTATATGGTTATCTGATCCATGAATTACATCCTACCGCTTGGGTTGCTTGTTATGATCCCCGCATCGGTGCGATAATCGTAGCTACTCACACTCGCTTAGTACAAATTGGACAAGTATTCAAAATCATTCCCCCCAACGGAAGAACCCAGGAAGGAGATACTACACCAGAACAACAATGGTCTAATTATTTTCGTCAACTGGGAGAATTGAGAGCAAATAATAGCGCAAATTCTCCCTTGACAAAACCAGAAAAATTGTGTCCAGCGTTGATGGTAGTTGGTCCCCCCGACAGTGGTAAAAGTGTATTTTCCCATGGGTTATTTCAAGCATTGCTCAAAGAAAATCCTGATATTTATTTACAACGCGCACATTGGGACGGTGAAGGAAATTATGTGTTAGAAATGGGTGCAGAAGCTACCGATGAAGAAATCGAAGCCTTTAAAGCACGTAATCGCGGATCTTTAACAGAGAGGTTTTTTCCCTACCAAGCGCAAGCTATTCTTCAGTTACGCAGACAAAAATCTTTAGTAATAGTAGATGTGGGTGGGATGGTGCAACCAGAAAAATTACCACTGTTGGAAGTTTGTACACATTATTTAATAATTAGTTCTCGACTAGAAGCGGTGGAAGGATGGCATAATTTTTGTGGTATTCGTGCTAATTTAATACCAGTTGGTGTCATTTTCAGCACTCTCACAGAAACGGAGATAGTTCATCAATTAGAACCTTATGTAGAAATGACTTGTGGTGCTTGGGTTAGAGGTAAAGCGCGTCCTATTCCTGATATTTTACTGGAACGGGTACAAGATATGATCAATTGATAATTGATAATTGATAATTGATAATGGTTTCATTCAAGGCTTCCGCCGTGAGCGTCAGCCGAACGGTTTGAATCTTTTGCTTTCTAGGAGAAAAAAAGAAAAAATTTCCTATTTCCCCATCCTCTCACGAATGAGAGACAGGTAATTGTCAATTACCATTAGACATCTCCAAAATAGAATGTATTAATTTGTCATAAGTTGTAGGGGCGAAGTAGGGGCGAAGCATTCGAGCGATTAATGATCGGTATTCACCAAAGGATATTTTCCGAATGCTTCGCCCTTACAGGGCGATAATTTAACGGAAAAATCAGACATCTAGATATCCCATCAGCTTCGACCTGTCTCCATAAATAAGTTCCATAATTTCTTTTCTGGAGATGTCTATTGTTGAAGAAGTGCCAAGAAGGAATAAAATAGTAGTCAAGCAAGGGAAAAATGGTGATGAAAGGTAAAAGTTCGGTAGCAATAGGAATTAGTTGGTGTTTAGCTTGGGGTAATGGAAGAAAACCGCAATTTGATATTTCTGTTTTGCGGGAAATGTGCGAAGCTTTGAGAACTGGGGGAGAAGTTCCAGTAGAGGTAAGAACTATTATTCAACAAGTGGAAGATTTGCAAAAAATTAACGAAGATGATTTTCCTGAGACTGTGGAACAGCTAAAAAATAATTATCTTGATTTATGGAATCAAACAACTAATATCGGTTTAGTTTATGGAGGTGTGACTAAGGTTAAGCAGTATGTATTTGAATCAGCTAAAATTCAAGAAGTGCGTGGTGCTTCAGCTTTGTTAGATAGAATCAATTTAATTGATTTACCTGCTTTTTTCAACAAAATTTATCAGCCTTCATTATATACAGATGACAACGATAGCAAACAAGAAGAAAACAATAGGAAAAAACCTGAAAATTTATATACGATTCAATGTAATGATGTAAAGAAATGGTTAGATGAAAACTTCTATCAAGATTACAAATTATCAGAAGTTCTCATTCCCGAATTAATCATCTATTCTACAGGGGGAAATATTCTGGCTTTTTGTCCTGCTGCTTATGTAAATGACTTAGCAGATGCTATTGAAAAACGCTATGCCCATGAAACATTAACAGCAAATTCCTGTGCAGTTGGTGAGACATTTAAACCATTAGAAATTAGATTTGGTTTACTCAAAGAAAAAATTGAAGATACACCTTGGTTAGATTGGTATAATCAGAATTATCAAAAACCGATAGTTCAAGCTTATTTTGGGTTTCCTAAAGATGAAAAAGAACGGTTAGAAGCATTCAGAAACCGCAAAAGTTTTAACGAAATTACCACCAAATTAGCGATTTTATTTAATCAAAGACGTAGCGGTAATGATATTCTTGGACGTAAAAACAACCGTCGTTATCCAGTAATGTTTGAAACCCATCCTTATTTAATGAGAGATGGGAGTGATAGACGTTCTGCTATCATGAAAGTAGATAAAAATGGTAGAGAAGTAAACTTTTCTGAAGCATCAGCCAGAAAATTCATAGTTGGTGATAGAACAAAAGATGGTGAAACACAAGCACCAGCATGGTATCGTAATACTGGTTTAAAATGGGATAGAGGAATATTTGAAAGTTGGGTAAAAAGATTCCATAACTTTTTAGAAAAACACCACGACTTAAAAGCTAAATATTATGGTAATTTAAACCATGAAGATGTCAAAATTGCCGAATTATTAACTCATGTATCTAATGCTAGTAAAAACTTTATTAGCTACATTTACGCTGATGGTAATAACATGGGAGGATATATTCAACAAATTCGCACACCAGAAAAATACAAAAAATTCAGTGAAGATGTAAGTAGAGCAACAGAAGAAGCGGTTTATTATGCAATAGCTGAAAGTTTACATCCTCATAAATTGAAAGGAATAAATGAGCAAGATTCAGATTTAGAAAATGGTGATTTAGTTCATCCTTTTGAAATCATTACCATTGGAGGAGATGATATATTTATCATTGTACCTGCTAATAAAACCTTAGAAATTTCCCAAAGAATAGGAGAAAAATTTGAAGAAATAATGGTACAAAGATCAGATGAAAAAATAGCAGATTATAGACTAAAATCTAAAAAACCAGTAGATCAGAAAAAAATCCATCGTTATCAACCACAAACAGCAAAACCTTCAGAGTGCAAACTTAGCACATCCATAGGCGTTTTAATTACCGCTGATGATACACCAATTTACTACGCCCAAGACTTAGTAACACAATTACTGAAATCAGCCAAAGAAAAAGCCAAGAAATTAAAAAAAGTAGAATATCATGGAGGAACAATAGATTTTATCACCTTAAAATCTGTCACCATGATTGCATCTAATATTAAAGATTTTCGCCAAGAAGCATTAACTAAAGAAAGTCCGCAGAAATTAAAACTCTATGGAGGACCTTACACATTACATGAAATAGGGGGATTAATTCAATCAATAGCAGCATTGAAAAAAACCAAATTCCCCAAATCACAACTTTATCAAATTCGTAGTTTATTAGAACGGGGTAAACATACAGCGATTCTCAATTATCGTTATTTTAGAGTCAGACTGAAACAGGGAAAAACAGAATTACAACAACATTTTGAAGATGCTTGGTGTTTACCAAAGGATGATAAAAATGGTGGTAACTTAGCACCTTGGATGTATGATACAGAAGACAAAGTTTATGAAACAATTTGGCGCGATATGGTTGATATTTATGGATTTGTAGAAGAACCAGAAACCGAAGAATCAGAAAACTTAGAAAATTTAATTGCGGGGGTTGAGTCATGATTAAATTAGAAACAATTAATAATTCAATCCACACAAAAACCATCACCGCTATCATTGACACAGCATTATGTATAGGTGCTGGAGGTTCATCTGGTTCACTTGCAGATAAACCAATAGTTCGCAACGCAGAAGGAAATTTACTCATACCCGCTTCCCAATTAAAGGGAAGATTGCGCCATGAATGTGAGAAAATAGTTAGAGGTTTAAAATGGGATGTTTGCTATTCTCCCAACCCGCAAACCATGTGTCCCCAAAGAGCGGGTTTAGTGGGAAATTTTACCAGAGAAGAGTATATAATACCAAAAGATAAAAAAACAGAAGATAACAAAAATTATCATTGTTTAATTTGTCAAATTTTTGGAAATCCGGTTTTACCTTCTCGGATAATATTTGATGATTTAATTTGTGAAGAAGAACCAGAAAACTTACCAGAAATTATTCGTCCTGGTGTAACTATTAACCGTCGTCGTCGCACTGCTGAAGAAAGTAAACTTTACTTTTTAGAAACCTCACCCCCAAATACAAAACTCAGATTTACAGGAAATATTCACCTATTAAATGATGCACCTAGCTATACAAAACCATTAATATTAGCAGGATTGAAACATATTAACGCTTTAGGTGGAAGTAAATCAGCCGGTTTAGGTTGGTTACATTGGGAATTACCAGATTTAACAATAGAAAAAGAAGCATGGGAATTTTTAGCTAAAGGAAGTGAGAAAGAATGAAAAAAATCGAATTAGAAATCAAAGCTTTATCACCTTTAGCAATTGGACAAAAGAAACCAGGAGGTAATATTAGTGAAGTAGAAACATTTATTCCTGGTTCAGTCATTCGTGGTGCAGTTGCTAATCAAATATTGCAACAATCAAATCAAGAAATTACAGATGGTGATGATTTTCATCAATTATTTTTGAGTGAAAATCCCGCGATTTTTCAAAATGCGTATCCAGGACATGGTAAAATTAAATCAGAAGTTAGGGTCATACCTGCAACTGCTTTAAGTTCTAAAATCAAACCAGGGTTTAAAATATCAAAAGGGGATGGTGTTTTTGACACCTTAATAGACCGTTTTTGTGCAGAAAATTATGGTCAAGTATATGATTTTAATAGTCCTGTACAACCCCAGAACAATGAATTAGAGGGAGATAGAGTAGATAATTTTACAGGATTTTATAGTCAAAATATCAGTAACTATGAGAAAAAAGCAGCCAATTCTCGATTATTAACCAGAGTTGGGATAAATAGAAGACGTGCAACTTCTGAAGAAAGTGTACTTTACAGTATTCAAGTTTTGAATGAATCAAAACAACATCAAAAAGAAGCTGTAATATATAAAAGTGCAATTTTAGTACCTGATGATTTAGCAGCATCTTTGCAGACATTCATTGATAATCATCAAGATAATTTTCGCTTAGGAGGTGCAAGTTCACGGGGTTTAGGGAAAGTAAAAATAACCGCTAAAAAACCAAGTGATATCAAAACAAATTTGGGCGATCGCCTGAATCAATTTAATGTAAAATTACGTAAACGATGGCATGAATGGAGTGATATATTTGGTATAATATCAGAAATACCAAACAAGAGAATTTATTTCACAATTGATTTACAAGCAGATGCGATTTTAACAGAAAATTGGCAATACACAACCGTAATTTCTGAAGCAATGCTCAAAGAATTTACAGGATTGGAAGATTCATCTTTAAAACTACATACAGTTTATAGTAGTTATGATTATCGTTCAGGTTGGAATGCTGCTTGGGGTTTAATGAAAGATATCGAATTAGTAACAAATAGAGGGGGTGTGTATTTATTTAGTGTAGATAAAGAAAAGGAAAAAATATGGATTGAAAAATTGCAAGAATTAGAAATAAAAGGAGTTGGAGAAAGAACTTCTGAAGGTTTTGGACAAGTGCAAATTTGCAATGAGTTTCATAATGTATTAAGAGAGGAAGCAGTATGAGTGAATTATCAAACCAACAGCAATTAAAAATTCAAAAAGGTATACTTCAATCTGAAGATGATCTAGTAATCTGGATTAAAAACGCCTTAGATAAAACAAGCTATGGAGACTTAGAAGAATCACAATTTCGTAACTTACTCCGTGTTGCTGACACTACAGATAGCGCAGAAGTAATTAAGAACTTTATCTGTTATCAAGTTGGAAGAGACAAGAAATGGGGAAGAGGTAAAGGTTCTTTAGCCGAGAAAATCATTGAAGATATTGATAATAATATCAAAAAAGCTGCTCAAATAATTGGTGAATGTTGCGACGCTGATTTTAAACCTATTTGGTTAGAATTAATTCGCCGTTATTTGGGATATGGCGCACGTCATTTAAAGTTTAAACGTGATGGTAATTCTTAAACAATTACCCAATATACAGCTAATAATTAACCAAGCAATTTTAAGAAATTGAGGTATTGAAATATGTCGGAAAAAGTAATGCTAGTTTTAATTGGAGGACGGAGTGCTGTTCCAACCGTTGCAGGAGTTCTTCAATTTCTCGATGAAGTTGATAAAATTAAGTTTATATTGTGTAAAGGAGGACAATATTTACAATATCAAAAAAATGTAGAAACTGTCATAAAACAGAACCGACAAGACTTAATTTTTAATAATGAAACTGATGTCATAACTGTTGATCCTAATAAATTTGATGAAGTGTATATGGCTACTAAAAAACTTTGTCAAGATGTCAAACAAATAAAATATGTAAACTTGACATCAGTTCCTCAAACTATGGCTATTTCAGTTTATAGCTATGTTCAGGAAAAATTTAAAGACGTATTGGTTTTTAGTGTTAACACCGATCAATCACAGATTATTCCATTAGTTTTTGGTAGACAACCTTTATCATTTAATAAGCGATTAACCGTAGAAAATTATGTCGCTATGTATGGACTTAACATATTTAGACGGCAATTAGTTTGTGAAAGATATATAGAGAATACAGCACAATATATAGTAGATAATCTTGAAATTGCAAGAAAAATTCTTTATGTAATCCGCAAAAATTCTGGAGATGCAGATACTATTAAAACAGCACCAAAAGGATTTAATATAAATGAAACAGAATTTACGAAATTAGGTGTATCAATTAGTGATTTAGAAGGATTTTTGCAAAAATTAGAAAGTTTATCGTTGCTCAGTAAATTGCAGAAATTAAATGGAAATATAAAATTCAGAATTGAAACGAAGGAGAATTATTCTTTCATAGCGGGTGGCTGGTTAGAAGTATTTGTATATTCTTCTGCTAAATTGTGTAAATTTGATTCTGTAGAAATAGGCGTGACAATTGATAACTATAGAGGTGAAATAGATGTCTTTTGTTTAAATAGTGCTAATGCTATGATTTGTGAGTGTAAAACTGGTGGAAAATTAAAATCTAAAGATTTGTATGACCTTGTATCAAAGGCTGATAAATTGGGATCTAATTACTGTGTGAAGATATTCATAACAAGCGAGTATGATATAGATGAAGAATTTATAAATACAGCGAAAAATAATAAAGTGGTAGTTGTATCAGGTGATAAACTCATGAATATAACTGAGATTTTGACTAAAGAAATGCAAGATCCTACGTATTTAAGGCGTTAAATCAATAAATAATATCTCATTTACATTTAACTCAACTTTATCTACTTTGTCTTGGTTATCTTAGCCGGTAACACACAGCTTTAATAGCTTAATTAAATCATTAATCATTTTAACAATTCATTGATCAGGAGAAAATTAAATCATGCCGAAAATTCTTTTTATTACAGTCGGTGGTTCTCATCAACCTATCATCACCGCTATTCGTGAATTGCAACCAGATCGAGTGGTTTTTCTTTGTTCTGATGGTCCCAAAGGTAGTAAATCGCAAGTAATAGGAAGCGGAACACCTTGTGAAGTAAGACGCGGAACAGAAGTAATTGAAAAGTTGCCCAATATTCCTACACAAATAGGACTAGGTGATAAATTTCAACCAGATAGAGATGTAATCTTGATTGAAGAACCAGATGATTTATCAGAATGCTATCTGAAAGCATCATTATGTATTCAGAAGATTCAGGAAACTGTTGCAGATGCTCAAATGATGGCTGATTATACAGGTGGTACTAAATCCATGTCTGTAGGTTTAGCAATGGCATCTGTGGATTATCAACTTACATTATATGTAACTACAGCCGTCCGCACAAATATTATTAAAGTTGAACGAGGAGAATTAACAGGACAAGCAACAGTAGCACCTGTAGTTGTACAACGGACTCTAGAACAATTTTTACCTATTTTCCTACAACAGTACAACTATCCAGCAGCGATCGCACAACTAAAACGTCTTTTATCATCAATGGCATTACCATCTGATATTAAACGACAAATCCAAACTTTATATGCTTGTTGTTCAGGTTTAGATGCTTGGGATAGATTTGAACATAGAGATGCTTTAGAGTTATTAGAACCTCAAATGAAAAATCCAGTTATTAGGAATCTAGTTCTATTTCTCAAACGAGTAATTAATAGTAGAGGACAAATAGATGAAAAATTTGATTCTAGTAATGCTACAGAAGGAAATGGTTATGAAATAGTTCAAGATTTAATATTAAATGCAGAAAGACGCGCTGAACAACAACGTTATGATGATGCAGTAGGAAGACTTTATAGAGCTTTGGAATTATTAGCTCAAATTCGGTTGTTGAAAACCTATGGTATTAAAACAGGTGATATTGATACTGCGAAATTACCAGAAAATTTACGGGATAAATATGAGAAAAAACGTTCTAATGTCAAGGGAAAAATCCAAATAGCTTTAAGAAGTAGCTATGATCTTTTAAGTGAACTTCCTGATGATCCTATAGGTAAAATATACCTAGAAAATGCTAATAAAATCATCAATGCTTTAGAAGTTAGAAATAACTCATTATTTGCTCATGGATTTAAGCCAATTACTAGCACTGACTATGAAAATGTCAGCGAAGTATTTGTTAACTTCATTAAATCTGCCATCAGTTCTGTAGTTAGCAATAAACCACAAATACAACCTCCTCAATTTCCAACTGACCTAGAAATTTAATCCCTTGATTAAGTCTATAATGTTCACAGAATAAATTTATTTAGTCCTACTGTATAGTTTCTAAAACTATGACCTCCACTCCCGTCTCCACTTTAATCTCCTTAACAGACTTCCTCAAACTACCAGAAACAAAACCAGCGAGTGAATATATTGATGGTAACATCTACCAAAAACCAATGCCTAAAGGTAAACACAGTGCCATACAAACATTTTTAGCACCTGCTATTAATCAAATTAGCATACCTAAAAAAATAGCTCGTGCATTTACAGAACTGCGTTGCACCTTTGCAGGTCGTTCTCTTGTTCCAGATATCAGTATTTTTAAGTGGGAATTAATTCCCCTTGATAATAATGGAGAAATTCAAAATGAATTTACAATTCCTCCTAATTGGACAATTGAAATTTTATCACCTGAACAAAGTTCAACCCGTGTAATTAACAATATTTTATTTTGCTTAAAACATGGTACTGAATTAGGTTGGCTTATTGACCCTCAAGAACGTTTAATCATGACTTTTTTACCCCATCAACTACCAGAAATTAAGCAAAATCAAGACTTTTTACCTGTTTTAAATTCTTTAACAGCATGGGAAATATCTGTTGAGGACATATTTAGTTGTCTCCGTCTCAATTAATTAATTATAAGTGGTATAATCATTATGTTCGACACATTCAAAAACCGCCTAGAAATCACCGGAAAACTCACAACAATCACCGCATTACGCATAAGTGCGGGACGTTCCACCGAACCCATCGGCACAGATTTACCCGTCATCAAAGACGCACTAGGACAACCATTAATCCCCGGTTCTAGCTTTAAAGGTGCTTTAAGATCCCGTCTTGAAAGTTTCCTCAGAGGAATTGATCCCAGTTTGGCAGAAGATCCCGCAGATTTGACAACTACAACTAGAAACAATGAGGTTAAATATTTAAAAGATAAATACAAAGATAATGACTTTCAATTAACAGAAAATTTGTTAGAAATGACAGATTTAATCTCTCGCCTCTTTGGTTCACCTTGGATAGCAAGTAAATTTCAAATCAGAGATTTAAACGTAGTACCTAACACCTGGTTTGGACAATATCAAGAAAGAGACGGAGTAGCAATTGATAGAGACACAGAAACCGCAGCAGATGGTAAACTCTACGATTTTCAAGTAGTACCAGCAAGTACAGAATTTCAATTTCATGCCATAGTTGAAAATGCAGAACCTTGGGAACTAGGATTATTAATGATTGGGTTACACCAATTTGAAACCGAACAAATTCCCCTTGGTGGTGGACGTTCTCGCGGTTTAGGAGTTGTTAAACTAAATATAGAAAAAATGCGCTGGGTTGATGTTGAAGACGATCCAAAATTTATGTTGCAATATCTTCAAAAATTAGTTATGGGAGATGAAACCGCTTATGAAGATGCAGCAGATTATAGAGATGAATGGGTACATCAATTAATTGATCATTTAAACAAGCAAATATCTCAAAAAGATGTAATCGAAACAACAGCTTAAATCTTCCGTAGATTGCGTTACAGATAAACGCATCAAAATTAATCTTGTAAACTTCCCCATCTCACCCAAATGGAGTTAACATAAAAATAAACATCATCATTATTAATCAAAATGGCACAACTAACAATACAAGTACCAGATGAATTAGCTAACCGATTACAACCAATATTACATCGTCTTCCAGAACTACTTTCACAACTGATAGAATCCCATACACCAGAACCATTAACCTTAGCCGATTCCAGTGATCTACCAACAACTTATACTGAGGTCTTAGACTTTTTAATTCAACAACCAACCCCAGAACAAATAGCCAAATTTAAAGTTTCAAATCAAGCACAAAACAGATTGGAAACTTTATTAGAAAAAAGCCGTATGGGGACAATTTCTGAATTAGAAAATAGCGAATTAGAAGTTTATGAACAATTAGATCAATTAATGATTTTAAGTAAAGCTAGAGCTTACAGTATGATGAAAAATGACCAATAATTTAATTTCTGCTAATCGTTTACAAATTTGGACAGAACACTTTACTATAAAAAATGGAGAAATCATTGGTATTACTTCTATTGGTGAAGCTACATCACGTTTACTGATGTTTAATACTGCCAGCAGAGTGCGATCGCGTCAATTATTAATTACACAAAAACTATATTATCTTTAATAAGAGGTCAAAAAATGGCTTTCAGTAATTACAAAACCATCGGTGAAGTCCTCAAAGCTTTTCAAGTTACCTATACCGAAGCCAAAGTTAAATAATTTAGTTTTATCTGCTGCTTAAATTTACCTGAATCAATTAACATTATGCACAAAAAATTCGTAAATCATTGCACCATAGATTTAACCATCATCCCCGATGGTCCAATTCTGATAAAATCTGGAAAAGAAGGTGCAGATCCCACAAAACCAGACATGGAATTTGTGGAAACCTATCACGCTGGAGGACGTACTATATACTTACCCGGAAGCAGTTTAAAAGGTGCAATTCGCGCCCATGCTGAACGTATTGTCAGAACAGTAGGAGGTGATAATAATACCCAAAAACTTTGGGCCAGTGACCCAATGAAAGGTGATTATTTACCTAAAAACTTATCAAGTCATGAAATCTATAAACAATCATCATTTACTGATCAAATGTTTGGTAATACTTCTATTGCAAGTAGACTCAGAATAGAAGATGCTTATCCAGAAAAATCAAAACCAGTAAGAACCGAAGAAAGAAACGGTGTAGCAATAGATAGAGTATTTGGTTCAACAATACCAGGAGCATTATTCAATTATCAAGTTTGCACTGCGGGAGAATTTAAAACCAAATTACATTTAAAAAACTTCACCCTGGCACAGTTAGGTTTAATTGGTTTAGTATTGCGTGATTTAAACGATGGTTGGTTTGGGTTAGGTTTCGCTAAATCTCGCGGTTTGGGTACTGTAGAAGTTAAGTTAAATAAAGCCATCGTGCAGTATCCTGGGTGTGTTTTATCAGAGAATAAACAAGAAATTTGCGCTTTTGGTAGTAATAAAAAATGGCGAAATACTCATCTTTTAGGTGTAGGTGAATTTTTAACAGAAAATGACGCGAAATTATATGGTTTTTCTTCTAAAGATAGTCAAGATACACCTGTTGCTGCTCAAGAAATGGCTTTAGGATTTGGTGTGGAATTAACTTGGAAAGAAGGAACAGTTAATGATTTATTTGAACGTGGTGTTAGGTCTTGGACTCAAGTATTAGTAGGTGCAAAATGACAGCTTTTATCGGATATAAAGAACATCCTGTATCTGTTGAGCATTTATTAGAATTAATCAATAAATCAATCACAGATAATACCTATTATTTTCTACGTTGGACTCATAGAGTCAGTGGAATTAATAAATTGCAGAAAAACTCAATTAGTGATCAATTTCAATTTCCTATGTTAGAAGGACAAATATTTAATGATCAATTTGAACTAAGATGGAAATACAAAAAAGATAATACTTATGAAGTTTTACTTTTAAGTATGAATGGTGCAAATTCAGAATTTAAACCATTAGAAAAAGAATGGCAAATAGAAGAAAGAAATGCGTATTTTTATCCATCTACAGAAACCCGCTTTCCTAAAGGTTTTAATTATCCCAAACATCTAGAAATAAAACAACGATATTTTCTAGATCAAACAACTGCAACAGTTCATTTTGTAGCACTCACATTATAATCATAAACATGACTTACCAACCACCGAAAAAACCAATTCCTAAAAGTGCATCTCAGTCAGAAAATGCCAAACCTTATAATTTTGTATCCTTTCCCAAAGACAGACCTAACTTACAGCGTCCCTATGGACATCATAAATATGATCAAAATCGTTTGCACGGTACACTTTACCTGACTTTAAAAGTGCAAACACCCCTTCATGTTTCCACAGGTGCAGTAGTTTTAGGTAGCGATATTGGGACAAAAATTTCCCTAATTAAAACAATGGTGCAAGGAGTTGATAATAAATTATCAATTCAAGGAAGTTCTTTAAAAGGTTGCATTCGTTCTGTATATGAAGCAATTACTAATAGCACCTTACCCGTAATTACATCTAGATATAAAGATAAAATTCCTCCAGAACGTTTATCTTGTAAAAATAAAGAAAAACTTTGTCCTGCTAGTCGGGTATTTGGTGCATTAGATTGGCAAGGTTTGATAGAATTTAATGATGCTAATTGTGAAATAGTCAATTTCTCCACAGGATTTATGCCTTCTTTATATCGTCCTCGTCCAGACCAAAGTAAGGCATACTTTATTAATGGTAAAGTAGCTGGAAGAAAGTTTTATTTTAATACTTCTAAAGCGATTGATAAAGGACAAAAAGAAGGAATTTCTGTACAACAAGCAGGAAGAGAATATACATTTAAAACAGAAATACAATTTAAAAATTTACTTCCTGAAGAATTAGGAACATTACTAATTGTTTTAGGACAAGACAAAAAATATCCCATAGCTTTAAAAGTAGGAGGTGGTAAACCTATTGGAATGGGAACAATGACAGTAAATGTAGATAAAATCAATCAACCACAAAATCTAAAACAGCGTTATTCAACTTATGAAATTAGCGAAGATGATGAATTAACTGGAGTGAAATTAGTGCAATTTATCCAGAAATATATTCAAATTGCACATTCACGCTTGATTCAAAAACAGCAACTAGAAGAACTTGCGGCTATTTTACGTTATCCCAGTGATAGATTACCACCAGAAGGAATGTATTAATTATGAGTTTAACAGATGGACAATGGGAAATTGCTCATGCGATCGCACAAACTTTAGTCCAAGAAGATACAGATGTCAACGAAGTAGGTAAAATCCTTGCATATCTGCGGACAATTATTGATAAATCTGATGCTACATCCCGATTTTTAACATACCTCAAAACCTTAGTTAAAGATGGTAAACAAATCGGACACAGTGGTAAAACCCTGGGATATTATCGCAATATAGAAATTACCTGTAGTCAGTATTTCAAAAATAACAGTGATGCTCATACCATCCTGCAAATTTTAGGTTGGGTATCTCGCTTAATGCGATATTACAAAGATGCAGGTGTTCCTGTGGGGGAAATTATCACACCCGCAGCATCAGTTGTAGAGTCAGCACGTCAATCGGAAATAGCTAAAGTTACCGAATCTCAAGAGTTTAAAGAAGGTGATGTAATAGAAGCGAAAGTTACTAAAATCAGTGGTAATAAGGTTAGTTATGAAATATTGGGAGTCATTAAGTTGACTGAGAAAGAACCGAAAAAAGCAGCTTTACTTCAGGAAGGACAAACTGTGAAGGTGAAAATTGCTGCTCTGAAAGAGGATGGGAGTATTAAAAGTATCAAGTGTGTTGATTAGATTGACAAATTTTTTATTAAACTAATTTGCTCATCTTGTCAAAATTGATATTCAGTGTTACTATGAATGTGTAGAATTAATAACTCAAATAGGAGTCTTTGTTTTATGAATGAAATCAGGTCAAATTTTAGATTACTGGAGTGCTATTCTGCATCAACTCAATCTACCTCGTTTCAAAAACACTATTTATCTGTTACCGATTATAAAATCGTAACAGTATTAGCTTTCTCTCAATCAGTGGTTAGCACAACAACAACTACTATGTTTATAGTATAGCTTTTTAGTGAATCAGAGACAAGCTAGGTTAAGAGATATTTCTATCTTCTTAGCTTGCTCTTGCTAAAAAATAATTAGGAAGGCGAAAGTCTTTGTTTTATAGACCTGTTTTCGCCTTCCTGTTATTATAAAAGATAACAATTAAGAAAAAAACGTTATGAGTGAGTTAGTTAACAAGAAAATATATTTAGTGACCGGTGTACGTATAGCAATTGATAGTCAAGGTGGAATCTTGATAGCGGGAATACTTTCAGATACTCCTTTCACCGATGAGCAAGATTCAGAAACGCTGTCAGAAAATCCAATAGCAAATTTTGCATTTACTCGACAACAAGCCACTTTTTTAAGAGAGCGTCTTAATGAATTTTTAAGGGAAGAATAATGACTTTTAGTATGAACACAATGACAAATAAGGGTTTAGTACCAATTTCCCAGCATACAACTTGGAAAAAATTTAGCTCATTTGACTTACACTTAATTAACACTGACAAATTTGGCAGTTCTAATGTTATTCCTGAAATCAAAGAACTGACAAATAAGTTATCTGCATTTCCTAGTGTAAAAAGAGTCAGGGCTATAGCTAAAAATTTTCCAGACCTTCATGAGATTAATTTTGACATAGAGTTAGAAAAAGATACAGAATTATCTTATGAAAATTGGGAAAAGCTGGAAGATATAGTGATTGAATATGAATGGAAACTTAGGGATAAATCTGGCGAAAAGTGGTATTTTCATACTCAAATACTGGAAGAACTGCCTTTACTTAAAGATTCTACACCAGTTATTTGTACGTCAGATCACAAACAAGGTACAAAAATTGATAGGCCAAGTTCGCTGATGTCTATCTATCAAATTAGTTGAGTGTTAAATTATCTCTACCCAAGCTCCGAAAATGACTTGTGACATCTACCTTGAGCAAGCTAAAAGCAATGAAAAAGCCGCACGTAGCATAGAAGCTGATTATCCAGATTGGGCTGTAACAATGTGCTTTTATGCTGCATTACATTGGGTAGAGTATTATGCTTGTGTTAGTGGCTTTGATATACACGCGGAATACAAAGCAGATGATAAAGAATCTCGTCATACATCACGCAGGAAATATGTTGATGATATTTCTCAAGAACTAGGTAATCCAAATTTACGCAAAGCCTATGCTTATTTAGAACAAGAAAGTAGAAAAGCTAGGTATTTACAGAATTTAAGCACTAATGCCAAAGTATATTATACTAATAATAGATTCACAGTGACAGATTCTTTTCAAAAGCTACAGCAAATTAAACAACTACTAAGTAGTTAAAATTTGAATCCTCGGAAGGGGACGGAAACAAACATCCGTGAGATGCTGACTAACACTCAAGTAATCTAGTCAGACTAACTCCCAAAAGGAGACGGATAAACCAATCCGTGAGATGCTGGATGAGATAATTAGATTAATTTTTATCCCATCTCTCTTCCCCGCAAGGGGATTAAATCTCAACCACAAAAACAGTATAATAATTAACTAAAAAAATCTCTTTAAATTGTTAACATTAATCAGAGTTGAGCCAATACTGCTTGATGAAGTTTTCAGAGGATATCACCATCAGAATCAGAATTAATTGATATCCCTTATTACCCCCATATCAATCTTTATCTCACTCGAAAAAAGGTGAAAGTATCATGACAACCTGCAACGGAGTTAACGCTGCAAACAACTCCGAAAAAAAACAAGAAAAAACCATTGAACAAGCAATACTAGACGCTATTGCCGAAGCCAGAGAAGTTTGTGATCAAAATGGTATTAATTCCCCTAACTGTGCAGTAGCTTGGGATATCGTCGAAGAATTGCAAGCCGAAAAAGCCCATCAACAACAAGCAAAACATCGTCAAACATCCCTAGAAAGCTACTGTGAAATGTATCCAGATGCCCTAGAGTGTTTAATTTACGATTTGTAAAAATTGGTGATTGATGATTGGTGACTGGTGACTGGGTACAATAAATATTTCTCGTTATTTCTCGTTCCCATACTCTGTATGGGAATGAATTATTAAAGGCTCTGCCTTGAGTAAAATTAGAGTCAGAGACTCTATCATAGCATTCCTAGAACGTCGATTCAGTAGGGGCGAAGCATTCGGGTGATAACCTATCACTGAAACCATTGATATTCTGTCCGAATGCTTCGCCCTTACGATTAATGAATCGGTGTTCTAGTCAGAGACTAGGAACGAGTATCTCTACTGTCACCTGTCCCCAGTCCCCAGTCACCTAAAAAAAGCGATCGCACCCCCAAAACTCAGAAATGCGATCGCTTTTTTGTTGCATTTATTTGTGTAAATTTCTTAACCAAGCAAATGCAACTGAGTAAGAATTGTACTCACAAGATGATGAGTAATTGGTAAACTATCAACCACCATCCCCAAACACAGCAACATCATGTAAGAGATGGAATATAGAAATAACTCCCTAGCAACAGTTTTATCCTCTGGGTTTTGTAACAACCGCCAAGACTTATGGACAAATACCCCACCCAAAGTCAAAGCAATTACCACATACACAATACCACTAGCGTGTAAAGGATAAAACAGCAGCACAGTAGAAGTTACAGTAATTACCGTGTAAAACCAAATTTGCCTCACTGTGGCTTTATCACCTGCAACCACAGGTAACATCGGAATCCCTACTTTTGCGTAATCATCCCGAATCATCAACGCCAAAGCCCAGAAATGAGGCGGAGTCCATAAAAAGACAATGGCAAAAATTAACCAAGCTGCCCAACTTAAAGTATCTGTCACCGCAGCCCAACCAACCAAAGCTGGAATCGCACCCGCAGCACCACCAATCACAATATTTTGAGTGCTGTGGCGTTTTAGCCAATGGGTATAGACCAAGACATAAAAAACGATACCAGAAAATGCTAAAAGTGCAGCCAAGAGATTGGCGAAAACAGCCAAGAGAGTAAAAGAACCCACAGCCAGAGCGATCGCAAAAATCAACGCATCACGAGGCTGCACCCTACCAGAAGGCATAGGACGATGGCGCGTCCTTTCCATGTCATAATCTATATCGCGGTCATAGATACAATTAATTGTTTGGGCGCTGGCAGCAGCCAAAGTACCACCAAGCAGCGTTACTAACAATAGCCAAGGATTAACTTGCCCTTTAGCAGCAATCCACATACTACCAGCCGTTGTAATCAAAAGCAACGGAATAATCCGGGGCTTAGTTAGCTGATAATAACTTTGAATCACCTGAAAAAATGAATCATGGTGGCGACGAGAGACATTAGTCTCAATCATGTTAGCTCTCTCTCTTTGCTTAAATTTGTTAATAACTGAGGGGACTGGTGATTGGGGACTGGTGATTGGGGACTGGTGATTGGGGACTGGTGATTGGGGACTGGTGATTGGGGACTGGGACGATTAATCACCCATTAGCCATTACCCAACTACCCATTACCCATTACCAATTACCAATTACCAATTACCAATTACCCATTACCCATTACCAATTACCCATTACCAATTACCCATTACCAATTACCCATTAGCATGACTAACCGTGCTGTCACGCAAAGCTAAAACCGTAAATACCACCAAAGTACCCAACAAAGTAGCACCGACAGCTTGGTGAGTTACGGTGAGAGGTTCGACTTGTAGATGTAACCGGAAGGTGGCAACACCTAACAGCAGTTGTAAAATCAATAACCCACCTGCCATATTTGCCAATTTTCGTAAAGCAGGATGTAAAGCAGGTGTACGCCAGGAAATTAAGACAACAGCTAAAATTGCTAACGTTGGTGGTACTAAACCAAAAATGTGGCTATACATCACACCACAAAGTTGATCCCCAGCAAAACACTGATGCAAAGCCCAGCGAGAACCTACCAAAGCGCCGAGTAAACTTTGCAGATAAACCAAAACCGCAGCAACCAAACCCACCCAAGGCAGTTTTCCTACAGTTCCCGTACCTTGATAAGGGCTAAGTGCCGTACCAATAACTAAAAGGGTAGTGAAAAATAATAACGCCGTTCCCAAATGGGCAGTCACAATATCAAACCGCAACAATTCGGTAACGGTAAGTCCTCCTAAAATCCCTTGGAAGACAATTAAAAACAAAGCAAAAGTTGCAGCCCAAGGCAACCAGTGAGGTAAAACCCGACGATGCCACCAGGATAAACCAGCTAAGGCGATCGCGCTAAAGCCAATCAAAGCTGCATCTAATCTGTGAAACCACTCCAAGAAAACCTGGAGATTCATTTGTTTAGCCGGCACTAATTCCCCATAACACAAAGGCCAGTCTGGACAAGCAAGACCAGCATTCATCACGCGGGTGGCACTGCCTATAGCCATCAAAATTAAAGTAGCTATGCAAATTTTCCACACCAAGCGACGAATCACTTCCTTGGGGCTGTTTTGTGGTGCGGCCGCTTCATTTTGTTGTTCTAGGACAAATTCGTTCATCAACGATACCTGATACTTTATCACCGCTTGAGGTAGAGCTTCTTAAAATTGTCTATTGACCTAAATTGCGAGAGTTGAACCGTTGGGAAATGGAGATGTGGGGAGATGGGGAGGCAGGGGAAGAAGAAGCAGGGGGACAGGGTGCAGGGTGCAGGGTGCAGGGTGCAGGGTGCAGGGGGAGAATATTAACTTTTGCTTTTTGCTTTTTACTTTCTGTCCCCAGTCACTAGTCCCCAGTCCCCAGTCACCAGTCACCAGTCACCAGTCACTAGTCCCCAGTCCCCAGTCCCCAGTCACCAGTCACCAGTCCCCAGTCCCCAGTCCCCAGTCACCAGTCCCCAGTCCCCAGTCCCCAGTCACCTATCTCCACCCTAACTTATGAACTAGGGTTGAAAAATTGACGTTACCTTATACTTTGAATCACCAACACAACTTTTCGCTGTAAGATTTAGGCATTTTTTAAGATAGCAATAATTAATTGTTGACATTTATTGAAATTTCACTGGCAATTTTCTAAAATTTTCCTTAAATTTGGCTTTAAATTATCATTTATTCTTGACAAAATGACTATGGATACCTTTACTCAAGATTAGCGACATAGTTAAAAAATTTAATAAAAATTTCAGACATTGAGAGTCAAGATACCCAACCCTGCACTACCTTAGTAAGTGAGTTACTGTGAAATCAACGTAGTTAATTCCATTAAGTTAAGCCGTGAAAATTCCAAGTTCGATCTGGACACTAATCATAGGCATCGTGCTAACCCTGGTCAGTCTTTGGTACGGTCAAAATCACGGGCTGTTACCCGCAGCCGCAGCAGATGAAGCCGTATTGATAGATGGTCTATTTAGTGCTATGTTGACCGTCTCCATAGGAATATTTCTCATAGTTGAAGGCGTTTTACTCTACTCTGTCTTAAAATACCGTCGCCGTCCAGGTGACACCGAAGATGGTCCACCAATTGAAGGTAATGTACCTTTAGAAATACTCTGGACAGCGATCCCAGCAATTATCGTTATTGGCATTTCCGTTTACAGCTTTGATGTGTACAACCAAATTGGTGGATTAAATCCCCATTCAGTCCATGAAGCACCAATCATGGAAGAATCAATGTCCATGGCGGGAACTGCTATTGCTGCCACTTTAAGCGATACACCTGGCAGCACAAAACCAAATCTGAATCAAGAAAAATTTGACGCTGCTATGGAAGATCCAGCCACCGCAGCAGTTCGTAATACAGAAATTTCCCAAATGCAAAATGCTCCTGGTGTGGGTAGTGTCGCTCCCACCTTGGGCGCAAGTCGGGAAAAAGAAGGACAAGCGCCGCAGTTAGTTGTTAACGTCTCTGCCTTACAATATGCTTGGTTGTTCACCTACCCAGATACAGAGGTGACAGTGGGAGAACTTCATGTTCCCATCGGCCAAGAAGTAGAACTGAACATGAGCGCCAACGATGTCATTCATGCTTTTTGGGTGCCAGAATTTCGCCTCAAACAAGATGTGATCCCCGGTAGACAAACAGAAGTTCGTTTTACACCCAGAAAAGAAGGTACTTATACTGTAGTGTGTGCGGAACTCTGTGGACCATACCACGGCGCAATGCAAACTCAAGTAATAGTAGAGTCCCAAGAGGCTTTTGATAGTTGGATGCAAGAACAGCTAGTAGCCAGTAAAGACAACTTAAATCAAGCTGTGGCCATGAACCCAGCAGATATGACAGTAGATGAATTTCTCGCCCCCTACATCCAAGAAATGGGCATTCATCCAGAAATGCTGCATTTACACAGATGACTGGGGACTGGTGACTGGTGACTGGGAATATTTATCTTTTTTCTGACTTCTGACTCCTGGATCTCCTGACTCCTTGATTTCCTTTTAAAAAACTATGACCCAAGCAAAATTACAAGAAACTACCAATATTTCTCACCTCCAGGAAGAACCAGGGGTAAGAAAGTGGTGGGAATTTTTCACCTTTAATACCGACCATAAAGTAATCGGTATTCAATATCTGGTTACATCCTTTATTTTTTACTGTATTGGCGGAGTAATGGCTGATTTGGTGCGGACAGAATTACGCACCCCAGAGGTGGATTTTGTCACCCCGGAAGTTTATAACAGCTTGTTTACACTCCACGCCACGATCATGATCTTTTTGTGGATCGTGCCAGCAGGGGCGGGTTTTGCTAACTATCTCATCCCGCTGATGATCGGGGCTAGGGATATGGCGTTTCCTCGTTTAAATGCGGTGGCTTTTTGGATGATCCCCCCAGCCGGTCTATTACTGATCGCTAGTTTGGTTGTGGGTGATGCCCCAGATGCTGGTTGGACTTCTTACCCTCCCCTCAGTTTGGTAACAGGCCAAGTGGGTGAAGCGATCTGGATCATTAGCGTCCTGTTGTTGGGTACATCGTCAATTTTGGGGGCGATTAATTTTATTGTCACCCTCTTAAAAATGCGTGTTCCCAGTATGGGAGTCCATCAAATGCCTTTGTTTTGTTGGGCGATGTTAGCAACTTCGGCTTTAGTATTGCTATCTACACCAGTTCTCGCCGGGGCGTTAATTCTCCTATCTTTTGACTTATTAGCAGGGACTACATTTTTTAATCCCACCGGTGGCGGTGATCCGGTAGTTTACCAGCATATGTTCTGGTTTTACTCTCACCCGGCGGTGTATATCATGATTTTGCCTTTCTTTGGGGCAATTTCGGAAATTATCCCAGTTCATGCGCGGAAACCGATATTTGGTTATAAGGCGATCGCCTATTCTTCTTTGGCTATCAGCTTTTTAGGTTTAATCGTCTGGGCGCACCATATGTTTACCAGTGGTATTCCCGGCTGGTTGCGGATGTTCTTTATGATCACCACCATGATCATCGCTGTACCCACGGGGATCAAAATCTTTAGTTGGTTAGCAACTATGTGGGGAGGCAAAATTGAACTCAATACCCCCATGTTGTTTGCTATGGGTTTTGTGGGTACATTCGTTATGGGTGGTGTCAGTGGTGTAATGTTGGCATCCGTTCCCTTTGATATTCACGTTCACGACACCTATTTTGTTGTTGCCCACCTCCACTATGTCCTGTTTGGTGGTAGTGTGTTAGGTATTTTCTCCGCTATCTATCACTGGTTTCCGAAAATGACAGGGCGGATGATGAACGAATTTTGGGGTAAGGTTCATTTTGCCTTAACCATTGTGGGTTTAAATATGTCTTTCTTACCCATGCACAAACTAGGAATGATGGGTATGAATCGCCGTGTTGCCCAATATGACCCTAAATTTACCACTTTGAATGAAATCTGCACCTATGGAGCTTATATTCTCGCCATTTCCACATTACCCTTCATCATCAATGCGGTATGGAGTTGGTTCTATGGTGAAAAAGCACCTAATAACCCTTGGCGCGGACTTACCCTAGAGTGGATGACAACTTCACCACCAGCTATTGAGAATTTTGAGAAACTGCCTGTTTTAACTACTGGTCCTTACGACTACGGCGTGAAACACAAAAATGTTGATGTCAGTAAAGTATTAAGTGCTAAACCAGACGAACCCTATCCCACCATTGAGTCTGGCGTGTAAATGAGGTGATTGGTGACTGGGGACTGGTGACTGGTGACTGGTGACTGGTGACTGGTGACTGGTGACTGGGGACTGGTGACTGGGGACTGGTGACTGGGGACTGGTGACTGGGGACTGGTGACTGGGGACTGGTGACTGGGGACTGGTGACTGGGGACTGGTGAC
>NZ_JACJPT010000160.1:0-8777 GCF_014696195.1 Sphaerospermopsis sp. FACHB-1094
GCGTCTGGCTAAGGCGTGAAAGTCTACTGAGGGATAACTGCTCCCATGCTCCCGTTGAAGTAGAAAGTAAAGTCTAGTTTTGTCTAGGTTTTATATAGCAGATACACATTTAGGGTTTGCTGAATAAACTCAAAACCTGGATGGATAAAGAGTTTGAGGGTGATAACAAAGAAAATAGGTGCAAGGTTTTGGAAGCTATGAGTAGGAAAACCTTGCACTTTGTTGGTTTTTACCTCGTTTGAAAATACAAAAAACTCCTTGATATCCTCAAACTCCTGACTCCTGGAAATTCTTAATTTTCACGGAAAGACTTTTTCAGCAAACCCTAATTATTCATTACCTGCAATTGGTGCAAAACCCTGACGTTGAATGTTCTCTGTAATACTCCTTGGTTCTAGAAACTGCAATAAATAATCTGGACCACCTGCTTTTGAACCTACACCAGAAAGTTTAAAACCGCCAAAAGGTTGACGCGCGACAATTGCCCCGGTAATATTGCGGTTAATATACAAATTACCAACTTCAAATTCTGCTTGTGCTTGTTCAATGTGGGAAGGTGTACGAGAATAAATACCACCTGTTAAAGCGTAGTTTGTAGAATTGGCAATTTCCAAAGCTTCCGTAAAATCCTTAGCACGAATCACCGATAAAACAGGACCAAAAATTTCCTGCTGTGCAATAACCCCATCTGGGGGAACTTGAGAAAAAATCACAGGTCCGATAAAATAACCTTGATTGGGTGCAGATAACTCCAAAGCTAAAATAGCTTCTTTTTTTCCAATCTCAATATATTCTAAAATGCGATCGCGTGCATTTCCATCAATCACCGGACCAACTTGGGTACTGGGTAAGTCCGCTTCCCCAATATTTAAAGACTTCGTAGCTTCCACCAACCTTTCTACAAAAGCATCATAGATAGGTTGTAAAACAATAACCCGTGAACAAGCAGAACACTTTTGACCACTATACCCAAAAGCAGACTGGACAACCCCGACAACAGCCTGGTCTAAATCAGCACTTTCATCAACAATAATCGCGTTTTTCCCTCCCATCTCCGCAATTACCTTTTTCAGATGCTTTTGACCAGGTTTTAAAATTGCTGCTTCTGCGTAAATTCGACATCCCACTTCTTGAGAACCGGTAAAAGCAATTACATGAGTATCAGGATGATTCACTAAATAAGCACCAACTTGAGAACCCTTACCAGGAACGTATTGAAAAACACCTTTAGGTATTCCCGCTTCAATCAAAATTTCCGTCAACTTAGAAGTTATCACAGAAGAAGTTTCCGCAGGTTTCAGCAAAGTACAATTCCCCGAAACCAAAGCAGCAACAGTCATACCGCAAGCAATAGCCAAAGGAAAATTCCAAGGAGAAATTACAACCGCAATTCCTTTAGGCTGGTAAATATAACGATTAGTTTCACCAGCAACGTCATAGATTACACCTTGATCAAGACGTTCCATCTCATCAGCGTAATAGAGACAAAAGTCGATAGCTTCCGAAACCTCCCCATCAGCTTCCTTAACAGGTTTACCCACCTCCAAAACTATCCAAGCAGAAAGTTCAGCACGTCTTTCTTCCATCAACTCAGCAGCTTTCCGCAGAATATCAGCACGTTGCTTAACCGGTGTCTTCTTCCAACCAGGAAAAGCAGCTTTAGCAGCTTTCATTGCTTCCTCAGCTTGTTCAACGCTGATTAAACCTACTTTTCCAACAACCTCACCAAAATTAGAAGGATTCAGAGAATCAACAAACGTTGTCGTATTTACAAACTCACCATTAATCAAAGGTAAATAAGTCCTACCCAACTGCTGACGCACATTTTGGAAAGCAACTTGAGAAACCCTTCTTTTCTCCTCCTCAGCATAATCCGTATCCGCAACACCAACAAAACCTTCCTTCTCTTCTTTGCGACTTTGCGCCTTTGCGTGAGAAAAATCTATAATAGGAGCAGCTAACAACTCATCAACAGGCTTATTTTCCAGATTTTGCCGTAAAAACGAACTATTTGCCGTATTTTCCAACAATCTACGAATTAAATAAGCCATTCCCGGTAATAAGTCACCATAAGGACAATATACCCGAACCCGATAACCCTTATCTACCAAGGCTTTGGCAATTTTATCACCCATCCCATAAAGAACTTGCATTTCAAAACGACGACGGGGAACATTGAGACTTTCTGCTATGGCGATCGCCCTAGATTGGGATCTAACATTATGACTACCTATAGCAGAATAAACATACTCGTGATTTTCTAACAAAAGCTGAGTTATCGCCTCAAAATTGGCATCTGTTGCCACTTTATCATTAAAAACAGGCTGTTTCCAGTGTTTTTGTTCAGCTTTGATAGTTTCCTGATCCCAATATGCACCTTTAACCAAACGAATAGTAAGAGGATAACCGCGCTGTTTTAACCATGCAATGACATCTTTTGCATCTTGTTCACTGTCACGCAGATATGCTTGGATAGTGATCCCGATATCTGTACGTTCACGAAACTCCTCTTCCTGTAAAAGCTTTTTGAGAATCTTCAAAGTAATATCTTTATAGGCGTACTGTTCCATATCAAAATGTACTGCTGCACCCAATTCTTTTGCACGACGTAATAAAATCTTAATGCGATCGCTCACCCGTTGTTCACTACCATTAGCATTTAACGGATCAAACTGGGAATAAAACGCAGTTAATTTTACTGAAACCTGCACTTTAGGAATCATTTCCCCATCCGCTTCATCAATAGCGGGGATATGCTGCCATTTTTTCGATGCTTCAACCAACTGCTGCATCAATTCCAGGTATTTTTCTAAATAAGATTGTGCTTCTATTTCCGTAATTACCGCTTCCCCAAGTAAATCAATAGTGAAAGCCATCTTTTCCTTTCTCAGCTTTTCCACCGTTTTGATTACCTGTTGGATATTTTCCCCAGAAATATATTTATGTGCTAAAGTTTGCACAGCAGTTTCCACGGTTGTAGCCGCTACCTGTCCCGGCATAGAATCAGGGTTAGCAAAATTCAGCATACCCTTTAAAGCTGCGGGTAATTCTACCGACTCATCACCCAAATATTCTTGCAAATGGGATGCAATTTCTGATTTACTATGTAAAGCGGGTAAAGTATCAATAAATCGAAATAACTGGACTCGTAACCCAGGATTACTCATAGCCCAAGCGAGTAACTTATCATCCCAGCGCATCTGATCACGCAAAGAAGCCAGAAAAGAACGACTTTCCCCAGTTGCAGCGAGAACCTGTTTAGCAATTTCCTGGGTTTTCGCTTCGTAAGTGTTATTTTGTACTTGTAATACCATAAAATTTGTTAGTAATTGGTAATGGGTAATTGGTAATTGGTAATGGGTAATTGGTAATTGGTAAATTTATTACTGTCACCTGTCACCTGTCACCTGTCACCTGTAAACCGTCTCAAGTAATAGTTTGGAATGTGGTTATATTGAAAGTCTGGAAAAACTTAGCTTTAGGTTACTGGAATAGACGTAAATTCACTATTACAAAAATTTGCCATTCAAAGCGGTGTTACGGAAATTACTTTTGTCTGTTATGACGCTTATCAAGTAACTATGAAGATTTACTCAAGTACCCAATTATTTTAGCAGTTGCCAAAGATGATCAACCAATTCCTCGTGAGGAAGGAGGACTGGTTTATTTAGTCTTTCCCTCACAGAAAATGTTGGTTTTCGAGTGTGGTGGCCGAGTAGTAAAGTTAAATTACAGGTGTCAGACTGCGTGATGTTCTATCTTTAGCTGGTGTTAACTTAAACTCTAATGATTTCGTTATCGTGCGTGGTAAACCACCAGCTTACCAGAAAAATTCCAATGAAAGGAAAAATAAATTCAGGTTTTATGGATAGTAAAGAATTAGCACAATATCTAGAAGCTACAGATAGTATTTCTAAACCTTGGTTATTAGTACAACTGCGGCTGAAAAAATTACAAGAACGGCGAGATACAATATCACCGGAAGCTTACGAGCGAGAATTAGCAGATATTCACCAAGATTTAATGAATTTAGGTGAATGGTGGCGAGGTATTGAAGATCAGGTATTTTGAGGTGATAGGTGACAGGTGACAGTAATAAATTTACCAATTACCAATTACCAATTACCAATTACCAATTACCAATTACCCTATAATAAACGGGGTTGAAAAAAGAATGATCACGGTGTAAACAGTCATGGATTATCGGGATGCAGGTGTTGATGTTGAAGCAGGTAGAGCTTTTGTAGACCAAATTCGCAATTTAGTTCACAGTACCTTCAGATCAGAAGTATTAGGTGGTTTAGGTGGCTTTGGGGGCTGTTTTCAACTGCCTACAGGTTATCAAGAACCAGTATTGGTATCTGGTACAGATGGTGTGGGTACAAAGCTAAAAATTGCTCAAATTCTCAACCGCCATGACACCGTAGGTATTGATTTAGTGGCGATGTGTGTTAACGATGTGCTAACATCAGGAGCAGAACCGCTATTTTTTCTCGATTATGTAGCTACTGGTAAGCTGGATAAAGAGCAGTTAACTCAGGTAGTGGCAGGAATAGCTACTGGTTGCAAACTCGCAGGTGCGGCTTTATTAGGTGGAGAAACCGCAGAAATGCCTGGTTTTTACCAAGTCGGTGAATATGACTTAGCGGGTTTTTGTGTGGGGATAGTCGAAAAAAACCGGATGTTAGATGGTTCTCAAGTACAAGTAGGTGATGTAGCCATAAGTTTATCTAGTGCAGGTATTCACAGTAATGGTATAAGTTTAGTGAGAAAGATTGTTAGTGATGGTGGTTTTTCTTGGAATGATACTCCAGAGTTATTAAATGGGCAAACTCTCGGTAATGCTTTTCTCACTCCTACCCGCATTTATGTTAAATCTGTATTAGCAGCATTGAAAAATGGTTTAAAAGTTCACGGTATGGCACATATTACTGGTGGGGGTTTACCAGAAAATTTACCCAGATGCCTGGGAACAGGTCAAGCTATTAAAATTAATCCTGGTAGTTGGAATATTCCCCCTGTGTTTCAGTGGTTAGCTCAAGCCGGTTCTGTTGGTGCAGAATCTATGTATAATACATTTAACATGGGTGTGGGATTTGTGCTAATACTGCCCCCCGAACAAGCAGAACAAGCAATTAGCCATTTTCAATCACAGGATATTCCCTCTTTTACCATTGGTGAAGTCGTGGCTGGTTCTGGTGAATTAATTGGTCTTTTTTAAGCATTCAGCCATCAGCAGTCAGCTAAGACTAATTTATCATTTCTCTGAAATTGAGATTTTTCATGGCAATTGAATAACAAAAGCTGACGGCTGATCACTGACAACTATATCAGTATCAGTATTTATAGAAATTTTCTGAAAAATTTAGCATTTCTTTATATAAGTAATCAAAAATACTCATGACTGTAATGATTGAGATTTGCTAACGTAGTTTTAACAAATCGCAAAAAAATCATTACTGTAGCCTAAAAAGTAGCTTTAAATACTAGCTTAATGTGCTAGTAATTTCTCGGTTCTATTTCTTGTATGTAAGTGTGCCGCGTTCTTTTATTCAGAATCACATATTTTTGATCAGAGGGGGTTATGGTTGTAAATTTTGCCCGGACTACTGCTTCCACAGAACTGTTAAAACAAGTCTTCCAAAGCCTTGATGCTCAAAGTTGTCCCAGGTTTTTCAACTTTCATTTACACACGGTATTTTCGGATGGTAGATTGCATCCACATATACTTATGGAACAGGCGATCTCCATTGGTTTGAAAGGGCTTACAATTACTGATCATCATGCCGTTGGTGGGTATCAATTAGCACGAGATTGGTTAGAAGATTGGAAATGGAATCATGCTGATAGCAGCATTCCTCATTTGTGGAGTGGTGTAGAAATTAATGCAGGTTTGCTAGATGCTGAAGTACATATTTTGGCTTATGGTTTTGAAATAGAACATTCCAGTATGAAACCTTATCTGCAAAGAAAAGCCTCTACAGGTATAGATTATCAAGCAGCTAACGTTATTGCAGCTATTCATGACGCTGGTGGACTAGCTGTACTTGCTCATCCAGCACGGTACAAGCGATCGCACTTTGATTTAATTCCTCAAGCTGCTGAATATGGTATTGATGGGGTTGAGACTTTCTACGCTTATAAAAATCCTAACCCTTGGAAACCTTGCTCTGTAGAAACGGAAAAAGTGCAAATGTTAGCGGAGGAGTATGGTTTATTTAACACCTGTGGAACTGATACACATGGTTTAAATATACTGCAACGATTATAAATAGGAGTCAGGAGAATTTTAGATTTTAGATTTTAGATTTTAGATTTTAGATTAGAGTTGAGGAAAACAATCCAAAATCCAAAATCCAAAATCCAAAATTGAATTACCTGTAGTGAACAAATCTTGCTAAGCAAGATTTGAAAAATTAACAAGAGATTTTTTGTGCGATCTCCATTGCTATAAAAATCAAATCTTATCTTTTTCAAATTGCACAGATCCATATTCAAAATTACCACCATATTTTTTTAGTAAACTCTTTAATTTTTTTACTCTAGAATCATTCTCAATACTTTTAGGAGCATTAAATTTACTAACTTTACTGAGTACAGCCCTAGCAAAAACTGTTCCAATAATTTGCGGTTTAAAATATTCAATTGTTTGAGTTAATTGTTCAACAGCACTGATCAAATCCTTACCTTTTAACTCAATAAAATACATTTTTTCTCCAGCATCCATATTATTATCATTAGCCACTTTTTCAGTATTACATACTATCATTAAATAATCACACTTACGCTGATTTTCATCATCAATTACACAACCATCTATTTTAATTCTACAAACTTGTTGAGCAGATAAATTGTTTAGGATATATTTTCGTTTGTTTTCTTGCACAGTAATTTTCTGACCATCATTACAAAACGTACAATCTGGATATTTTTTTTCAAACTCTTGGCAATTGCATTTCATACTTAATCCTCAATTTCAAAAAGTTGATTAAATATATTAACAATAATCTCAGAAGCTCTATCAATCTCTGCTGATTCAATTAACCCCATTTCTGAATCCAGAATAGAACGAGTAGTACCTTGCTCTACAATAAAAGCATTTAATCTATGAGGATCAATCCAAAGGTTATGATTTACTATTTCTTCCACCTGTTCCGATTTTTGCAAGCCTAACTGATGGGCATATAGTAAATTGTTAAATGACGAAAGAATATAGGGACTGTGAGTTGTTAAAATGATTTGATTTGCAGCTTGATTTGCCAGTAAAGCAATTAAATCAATCATTTGCTTTTGTGCAACAGGAAAAAGATGCGCTTCAGGTTCTTCAATAACTAAAAATACATTCCGCTGATTAAGAATTAAAAGCAGAATCAGTAACAAAATCCAAACAACCTCTTGTTGTCCTGATGATGCAAAGTTGATTAAGGTGCTTTTTCCATTGCCAAAATCAATTCTTTCAGTACCATTTTGATAGCGATAAGAGCCTTTGAGAATAGAATCCACAATGTTTTGAGCTAGAGTGATAACTCGCTTTGTTTCACTATTGGTAGAAGTAGAAAGTTTTTCTTTAATTAAATCACCAATTGCTTGATTAAAAATAGGTTTCGCGCTATCAATTCGATTAATAAAATTTTGCATTAAATAATCTAATTTTATTAAACTATCTGCTGCTAACTCAGTGTTACCAGATATCAAATCCTCTCCCATGTCAATGTTATAACGCTGTTGAGATAGAATAGTAATCAGACTACGACCAGCAGGTAAAAATAGCAAATCTCTATCATCATTAAATAGTTGGTTTACTTCTTTTGTGATATTCTCAAATAGAGCTGCTTCTTTAGCCTTAATAGCACTAATTTCACGGGAAGAAGAAAATAAACCTCTCGAACTCATCTGCTGCAATTCAGTATTCAAACTTCTAGATTGATCTACTAAATCACGGAACTTTTGTTTAAAAAAATCATCAAAATCAACAGTTGTAAATTGGTTATTGGTAGAAGGTTTAACTGTGACTTCCATGCCGTTTCCATACTGATACTTTAATTCCATTTCAGGAAATTGTAGTACCGAACCATACATTTTAATAAACTTCTGTTTTGCTCGCTTGGCAAAAGTAGTGATAGTATCTTCAAACTGCTTTTCGTGGTAGCACTGATACAGATAGGTTGTTAAATCATCTCTCAAAGATTTAAAAAAGAAGATAGCTTTGCTCACAGTGCTTTTACCACTAGCTTGTGAACCAATAAAGATAAGTATGTCTTTAAGTTCAATCTTTAAGTCTGTAATTGGTCCAAAATTTTGAATGATTAACTGCTGAGGCATAAGGGAAAATAAAACTTACTCAATCATAAAATATGTTATCAACATAATTATACCCAATAACCCCGCTTTTTTGTCAGAATCAGGTGGTTATCGAGTTTCGACTACGCTCAACTACCGCGACTTGTACTGAGCCTGTCCTGAGCCTGTCCTGAGCGGTGTCGAAGGGCGGTGTCGAAGGGCGGTGTCGAAGGGCGGTGTCGAAGGGCGCAGTCGAAGTAAGTCGAGATAGTATCCAGGATTCAAGGATTTACAGGATAATTTTTGTCTGTGCATCAGGTGGATATAGTACGTTAGCGTATCCCTGTCGGGACTCGTAGAGATAGCTTACCGAAGGAAGGTATCCCACTCATCACCAAACCTCCTCATCCTTCTGCTATATAAAACCTAGACAAAACTAGACTTTACTTTCTACTTCAACGGGAGCATGGGAGCAGTTATCCCTCAGTAGACTTTCA
>NZ_JACJPT010000161.1:0-8524 GCF_014696195.1 Sphaerospermopsis sp. FACHB-1094
TCCCCAGTCACCAGTCACCAGTCACCAGTCACCAGTCACCAGTCACCAGTCACCAGTCACCAGTCACCAGTCACCAGTCCCCAGTCACCAGTCACCAGTCCCCAGTCCCCACTGGTTAAAATCCTAGATCCAAATATCAGCAAAAATTTTGCTATTTTCCTTGATATATTTATACAAACCAGTTTAAATTAGTCCATTGTCCCAAATAAGCACTTTTACGAGTATTACAGATTAATCTACCTTTAATTTTATATTTATTCACTCATGGCTAAAGTAAAAACCACTAAAACCGATAACGAAACCTTAGAACAAAAGCTGTGGAAGTCGGCGGACAAGCTACGGAAGAACATGGACGCAGCCGAATATAAGCACGTTGTTTTAGGGTTAATCTTCTTAAAATATATTTCCGATTCCTTTGAGGAATTACACCAAAAATTAATAGAGGGTGAAGGAATCTATGCAGGTGCAGATCCAGAAGATAAAGATGAATATATAGCCGAAAATGTGTTTTTTGTCCCAGAAAATACTAGATGGTCTTATTTACAAGCTAAAGCTAAACAGCCAGAAATTGGTAAATTTGTAGATGAGGCAATGATTACCATTGAAACAGAAAACCCGCAATTAAAAGGAATTTTACCGAAAGTTTACGCACAACAGAAATTAGATAAAGCCTCACTAGGAAGTTTAATAGATTTAATTGGTAGTTGTAAATTAGTTAAAGATGAAAAAAGCAATGTTGAACAACTAGATTTAGACTTAGAACAGAATGCAGCCAAACTAAAAGGTGATGTTTTAGGACAAGTTTATGAATATTTCTTAGGAGAATTTGCCTTATTAGAAGGACGCAAGGGGGGACAATTTTACACCCCAGAAAGTATTGTTAAATTATTAGTAATAATGATAGAACCCTATTCTGGGAGAGTATTTGACCCTTGCTGTGGTTCGGGGGGAATGTTTGTTTGGAGTGAGAAATTTATCGAAGCACACCAGGGAAAGGTTGACAACATTTCTATTTATGGACAAGAAAGCAACGAAACCACCTGGCGTTTATGTAAGATGAATTTGGCAATTCGGGGGATAGATACTTCTCAAATTAGATGGAATAATGAGGGGTCATTTTTAAATAATGCTCATCCAGATTTAAAAGCCGATTTTATCTTAGCTAACCCTCCCTTTAATGATAGTGACTGGGGAGGGGAATTATTACAAAATGATGGACGCTGGGTATATGGTAAACCCCCCGTAGGTAATGCTAACTTTGCTTGGGTACAGCATTTTATTTATCATTTAGCACCTACAGGAAGTGCTGGTTTTGTGTTGTCCAATGGTTCGTTATCTTCCAATACTGGAGGAGAGGGAGAAATTAGACAGAAGTTAGTAGAAGCTGACTTAGTAGATTGTATTGTCATGTTACCAACTCAGTTATTTTATAATACTGGGATTCCCGCTTGTTTGTGGTTTATTAGTCGTTATAAAAATGTTAAACAGAATGGGAATAAAAACCGCAGTCGTAAGGATGAGGTGTTATTTATTGATGCTTCCGAAATGGGAGAAATGATAAATCGCCGGAATCGGATTTTAACAGATAATGATATTAATAAAATTGCTGATACTTACCATCAATGGAAACTGGAGAAGGGGAATTATCAGGATATTAAGGGATTTTGTAAATCAGCAACTATTGAGGATATTAAAAAACATAATTTTGTGTTAACACCGGGGCGGTATGTGGGAATACCTGATGTTGTGGAGGATGGAGAATCATTTCAGGAATTGATGGAGAAATTAACCCTAGAGTTGGGGGAACAAATGCGAGAGGGGGAAGATTTAGATAAGGAGATTAAGGAACAGTTAGCCAAGGTGGGGTTTAAGATTGATTAAATTGTCAATGAGGGTACAGGGGATAGTTCCCTGCTGTAAATTGTATCTTAGTAGTAGAAGTTAGTAGTAGAGGTAAAATTATGACTCTGGAACAAGCAGTTTTAGACAATTTGCGAGATTTACCCACAGATAAACAACAGGAGGTTTTAGATTTTATTCAATTTCTCAAGTATAAATTATCAGCTAAAATACCAGTTGCTATATCTGGGAATCAAGAAGTTTTAACAGAGACTCAAGAGGTTAATGATTTTTGGTCAGCTTTACAAGACTTTAGACAAAGGGTTGATTTAGAAAGTATTGATGATGATACTTTTGAGAATTTACGGGATAAGTCACCAGGTAGAGAGGTTAATTTATGAGTTTCAAGTATTTACTAGATACTAATATTTTATCGGAGGCTAAACGCCCTCTACCGAATGAGAAGGTAATGGCAAAGCTCAGGTTATATAGACAAGAAACAGCCACAGCTTCCGTAGTTATCCATGAGATGTTATATGGTTGTTTACGTCTGCCTGTGTCTAAAAAACGTCAAGATATAGAGGATTATATAAATAATGTAATTTTAGCACAACTGCCTTTATTTGATTATACTCTCCAAGCCGCACAATATCACGCACAGAAGAGAGTAAGGTTATCTAAGGTTGGTAAAAGTCCTGCTTTTATTGATGGTCAAATTGCCTCTATTGCGGTGACGAATGATTTGATTTTAGTAACTAATAATGTGGCAGATTTTCAAGATTTTGATGGTTTGCAAATAGAGAATTGGTTTTGTTGATTTAGTAAAGGTGGGGTGTTAATTATGATTACTTTAGAGAAAGTATGCTTAAATATAGTTGATTGTGAACATAAAACAGCCCCAACTCAGGAACGAGGTATTCCGTCTATTAGAACAACCGATATAAAAGGAGGTGTTATAGATTTTAAAAATGCAAATAAAGTATCTGAAGAAACTTATCAAAACTGGATAAAAAGATTAGAGCCAAGACCTGAAGATTTAATACTTGCAAGGGAAGCACCTGTTGGAGAAGTAGGAATTATTCCCAAGGGGCAAAGAGCTTGTTTAGGTCAAAGAACAGTTTTAATAAGACCAAATCCAGAAAGAGTTTATTCTTATTATTTACTTTACTTATTGTTATCTCGTGAAGTACAGCATCAGATGAAGACACTAGCATCTGGCTCTACTGTTGAACATCTCAATATGTCTGATATTAGAGAGTTACAATTACCAGATTTACCATCCTATGAAGTCCAATATGAAATAGGAGAAACTTTAGCAAATCTTGATCGCAAAATAGACAACCTCAGACGACAAAACGAAACCCTAGAAAAGATAGCACAAACCCTATTTAAGCATTGGTTTATTGATTTTGAATTTCCCAATGAAGAGGGTAAACCTTACAAGTCCTCTGGGGGTGCAATGTCTCCTTCTGAATTAGGCGATATTCCCGCAGGTTGGAATATTTTACCACTAGACAAAATTGCAGATTTTTTAAATGGTTTACCTCTTCAAAAATATCCTCCTATCAATGAATCTGAGTTTTTACCAGTTATCAAAATTAGAGAATTAAAATCTGGGATTACTAATAATACAGATAAAGCAAATACTAATATTCCTTTAGAATATATTATCAATAATGGAGATGTTATTTTTTCATGGTCAGGCAGTTTAGAAGTTGTAATATGGCATTTAGGAAAGGGAGCTTTAAATCAGCATTTATTTAAGGTTTATTCTCAAGAATACCCTAAATGGTTATATTATTTATGGCTATTACAACATTTAGATTCTTTTAGACATATAGCTAAAGGTAAAGCTACCACAATGGGACATATTCAAAGAAAACATTTAACAGATGCTTTATGTATTATTCCAGATAGAAAATTTTTAACGGTTTCTACAAAAATTATTTCACCTTTAATAGATAAAATTATTAACAATAATAAACAAATTCAAACATTAACAAAAACCCGTGATGCACTCCTCCCAAAATTAATGAGTGGAGAAATCAGAATTAAAGAATAAAAATAATTGTAGGTTGGGTTGTTCGCGTTAGCGTTGCGAAGCATGGAACGAAACCCAACATTTACCCAAAATTGATATAAGCACTTGTTGGGTTTCACTGCGTTCTACCCAACCTACAAATTAATAAACAATAACGCCATAGAGACATCATGTAAAAATCAAATTATAATTGAAATAACCTACTTAAAACCTGAATCATGACTGAAATTACTATTCACCAACTAGAACCAGATATTACCAAACTTTTAGAACAACGTGCAGCCCAAAACGGAAACACCATAGAAGCAGAAATAAAAGCCATCCTGCAAAGTGTATTAATACCAGAAAAAACACCGCAAATTAACTTAACAGATGCCATTGAAAACCGCTTTGCAAAATTGGGAGAATTTCAATTACCAGAAATTAACAGAGAACCTATTAGAACACCACCCAATTTTAATAAGCTGTTACACAGCTAAATTGTATAATCCTAATGTTCTGAACTCTTGTTTAACAGGCAAGATGCCTGTTCCACTTATACAAATTAAATGCACAACAGCTTACAACAGAAATATGAAAATAGTTCTCGATACTAATGTACTCTCAGAACTAATGAATACCCAAGGTTCAAAAAGAGTAAAAAATTGGGTGGCTACACAACCGAGAGAAAAACTATTTATTACCACCATTACCTAAGCAGAAATTCTCTATGGTATTGCTATTCTACCGGATGGTAAACGTAGTCAAGCCTTGAAAGAAACCGCCCAGGCTATGTTTATTGAAGATTTTGCTGAAAAAATTCTCCCTTTTGAAGAGAAAGCGGCTGTATGTTTTGCAGAAATTGCTGCACATAGAAAGAAAATTGGTAGACCTATTTCTCAAGCCGATGCTCAAATTGCTGCTATTTGTTTAGCCAATAATGCCGAAATTGCTACTCGTAATGTTGAAGACTTTAGAGAATGCCAAATTAACATTATTAACCCTTGGGATATATGGACAAACTAAACGAAGATAAAACCGAAGAATACACCATAGAACTATTACAAAATATTGGCTATGCTTACATACACGCTGCTACTATTGCCCCTGACAGCGACAACCCAGAACGCCAGTTAGAACGCCAAAATTATAATGATGTTATCCTCAAAAACCGCCTCACCCATGCCATTAACACCATTAACCCCCACATCCCCCTAGAAGCCAGAGAACAAGCACAACGGATCATTACTACCATTAGCAGTCCCGACCTAATTAATAATAACGAAACCTTCCATAAATACCTCACAGAAGGAATAGATATAGAATATCAATTAGACGGAATTACCAGAGGTGATAAAGTCTGGTTAATTGATTTTCAAACCCCAGAAAATAACGAATTTTTAGCAGTTAATCAATTTACCATCATTGAAAATAACCATAACTGCCGTCCAGATATTATATTATTCATTAACGGCTTACCCCTAGTAGTCATAGAACTCAAAAACCCAGCAGACGAAAAAGCCACCATAGAAAAAGCATTTAATCAACTAGGAACATATAAAGCCGAAATCCCCAGCTTATTTACCTATAACGCTTTCTTAATAATTGCCGACGGTTTAGAAGCCCGTGTAGGTTCATTATCTGCTGACTTCTCCCGGTTTTTGAAGTGGAAACTTTCTGAAAAAAACGAAACCCAAGCAGGAAAAGAAATTGAAATAGAAACCGTAATTAAAGGACTATGTAATAAAACCACAGTATTAGACTTTATTCGTCACTTTACCGTATTTGAAAAAACCAAACAAGAACACCCCCAAACCAAAATTACCACCATCAAAACTATTAAAAAAATAGCAGCATATCATCAATATTACGCTGTTAACAAAGCCGTTGATAGAGTCATTCAAGCCGTAAACCAACCCGTAGGGATAATTCATGAATTATCCCTACAAAATAATGATATTCAAACTAGAAAAGGAGGCGTACTGTGGCATACCCAAGGCAGTGGTAAATCTTTATCAATGGTATTCTTAACTGGAAAACTGGTATTAACCCTAGATAACCCTACCATCGTCGTATTAACCGACCGTAACGACCTAGACGACCAATTATTTGATACCTTTGCTGCATCCCGTCAACTCCTGAGACAAGAACCCCAACAAGCCAAAGATAGCAAACATCTCCGAGAACTGCTTAATGTAGCTTCAGGTGGTGTAGTATTTACAACCATACAAAAATTTGCACCAACGGACGAATTACCTCCAGCCTTCTGTAAGAAATATCCTCAAATCTTCCTATCAATTGTTAGTAAACTCAATTTAGCAGTAGAAGAAAATATATATTTACTTGGTGAACTTATAAGACCTGATAGCTTATCACGACGTAATAACATCGTTGTTTTAGCAGATGAGGCACACCGTAGCCAGTACGGTTTCAAAGCCAGAGAAATTGATATCAAAGATGAAAATGGCGTAATTATTGGTAAACAAACCCGCTATGGTTTCGCTAAATATATTCGTGATGCCTTACCTCATGCTACCTTTGTCGGTTTTACGGGGACACCAGTAGAAAAAACAGATCAAAATACCCCCGCCGTCTTTGGAGACTACATAGACATTTATGATATTGCCCAAGCCGTCACAGACGGGGCAACAGTTCCTATTTACTACGAAAGCCGACTGGTAAAAATAGACCTAGACGAAACCGGAAAACAATTATTAGCAGAACTAGATGAAGACTTAGAAGGACTAGGAGAAGGTGAAAACGTCCAACAAGCCAAAGCCCAACGCACCAAATTAGAAGCTGTCATCGGTGCAACCCAAAGACTAGAAACCATTGCCCAAGATATCATCCAACACTTTGAAACCAGGCAACAGGTATTTTTTGGTAAAGGTATGATAGTTACCTTTAGCCGTGCTATTGCCGTGCAACTCTACCAAGAAATAATTAACCTACGTCCTGAGTGGGGGAGTAACCAACTGGACCAGGGAACAATAAAAGTAGTCATGACTGCCGGTGCTAGTGATGGTGCAGAAATGGCTAAACACCACACCAGCAAACGAGAACGGAGTATTTTAGCTGGCAGACTCAAAGACCCCCAGGACTCACTACAGCTAGTAATAGTTTGTGATATGTGGTTAACCGGGTTTGATGCACCTTGTTTGCATACTCTGTACATTGACAAACCCATGAAAGGCCATAACCTCATGCAAGCCATAGCCAGGGTAAACCGTGTTTATTTAGATAAACCAGGGGGGTTAATAGTTGACTATTTAGGAATAGGAAATGACTTGAGAGAAGCCCTAGCTTTTTATGCAGAAAGTGGAGGCAAGGGAGAACCTACATTAGACCAAGAAGCGGCTATTAATTTAATGTTGACTAAATTAGAAATAGTAGAACAATTAATGGCTGGTTGTGCTTATAGTGAATATTTTAGTAGTGACACTGGACGGAAACTGCAAATTATTTTAGAAGCTGAGGAACATATATTAAGTTTAGAAAATGGTAAGGACAGATTTAATCAAGAAGTTACTGCACTGTCTCAAGCCTTTGCTTTAGCTGTTCCCTCAGCAGCAGCTATGAATGTAGCTGCACAAGTATCATTTTTTCAAGCTGTAAAAGCCAGATTACAAAAATTTGATAGTAACAGTAATGGACTTTCTCATCATGATATTTCCACAGCTATTAAACAAGTGGTAGACCAGGCATTAGTATCAGAAGGAGTAATAGATATTTTTGATGCGGCGGGAATTAAAAAACCAGATATTTCCATTCTTTCTGATAGCTTCATGGCAGAAATTAGAGGTTTAGAACATAAAAATCTGGCTGTGGAACTCTTGAAAAAACTCCTCAATGATGAAATTAGAACCCGTCAAAAAACTAATTTAGTGCAAAGTCGGAGTTTAAAAGAATTATTAGAAAATACCCTGAGAAAATATCAAAACCGGGTTATTAGTGCAGCAGAAGTAATTGAAGAACTGATTAATATAGCAAAGGAAGTTACCAAAGCCGACCAACGGGGGGAAGAATTAGGTTTATCTAATTATGAACTGGCTTTTTATGATGCTTTAGCTGAAAATGACAGTGCTAGGGATGTCATGGGAGTAGATAAACTGCGAGAATTAGCTATTGTTTTAGTGCAAAGAATCCAAAAAAACGCCAGCATTGACTGGAATATTAAAGAAAATGTCAGAGCGAGAATGAAAGTCATGGTAAAAAGGTTATTAAGGGAGTATGGTTATCCTCCTGATATGCAAGCTTTGGCTACAGAATTGGTGTTAGAACAAGCTAAATTATTTAGGGTTTGCTGAAAAAGTTATCTGTATTCTACCACTCCAGGCGATCGCTAATCTTGGTTAAGTCGCTTTATTTGTCTACTGGACAACCTGACAAAATTTTTGTCCACCGAGTGACTGGACAAACTAAAATTGTCCACTAGGAGAGTTGACAAACCCAGATGGACAGTCAAGACACAGAACTGATTAAAATTCACCTGTCACCTGTCCCCAGTCACCTGTCCCCAGTCACCAGTCACCATTCCCCAGTCACCATTCCCCAGTCACCATTCCCCAGTCACCTGTCCCCAGTCCCCAGTCCCCAGTCCCCAGTCCCCAGTCACCAGTCACCAGTCACCATTCCCCAGTCCCCAGTCCCCAGTCCCCAGTCCCC
>NZ_JACJPT010000162.1:0-8492 GCF_014696195.1 Sphaerospermopsis sp. FACHB-1094
ACTGGTGACTGGGGACTGGGGACTGGGGACTGGTGACTGGGGACTGGGGACTGGTGACTGGGGACTGGGGACTGGTGACTGGTGACTAGAAAGAGGCAAGGGGTGCAGGGTACAGGGGAGACTATTTTTCCCAATCACCAATCACCAATCACCAATCACCAATCACCAAACCTTACTTTTGGTTGCGAAGCTTTAACTTTTATTTACTTAAACTTTACTCGATTCCCAGCCAAGAGTATGATGACTTGCTAGTTATCCAAATTAAACATTGTACAAGCCGCTTCGTGTTGTACAAAAAACTTCTTGTTTTGTAATAAAAGGAAACAACTCAATGAGACGATTGTTTGCTTTGATTTTAGCGATTGGTCTTTGGTTCAATTTTGCCCCCTCAGCTAATGCTCTGGGCGCTAACCTTGTTCCCTGTAAAGATTCTCCCGCTTTTCAAGAGCTTGCCCTAAATGCCCGTAATACCACCGCTGACCCTGAATCTGGTAAAAAGCGGTTTGAACGCTATTCTCAGGCTTTATGTGGTCCTGAAGGCTATCCTCACTTGATTGTTGATGGTCGCTTGGATCGGGCTGGAGACTTTTTAATCCCCAGCATTCTCTTCCTGTATATCGCTGGTTGGATCGGCTGGGTTGGCCGCGCTTACTTACAAGCGATCAAAAAGGAATCTGATACTGAGCAAAAAGAAATCCAAATTGATTTGGGTTTAGCACTACCCATCATTGCTACTGGGTTTGCTTGGCCAGCAGCTGCAATCAAAGAATTTCTCTCTGGTGAATTAACCGCTAAGGATTCAGAAATCACTATTTCTCCACGCTAATTCATCTGCTCTCATTCACTTGTTTTTGGAGACTAAATTCATGGCTGACAAAGGCGAACAATCATCCTATTTGATTAAGTTCATTTCTACAGCACCTGTAGCCGCTACCATATGGCTGACCATTACAGCGGGCATTTTGATCGAATTTAACCGCTTCTTCCCTGACCTACTTTTCCACCCTCTACCATAGGGTAAAACGGGTTGATATCAGTAAACAGTACCCAGTAAATACATCAAATCTGATTGCTGTTTACTGATAACTGAATCAATGCCACCCCTTTTGAATTTTGAAGCTTGAATTTTGAGGCAACATAAAATATGGCACAAGCAGTAAACGCATCCAAAAATCTCTCCAGTGATCCCAGAAATCGGGAAACTGTAAGAGCAGCTGGCGGTAATCCTCAAGATGGAAACTTGGAAACCCCAGTTAATTCTTCTCCCCTGGTTAAGTGGTTTATTGGTAACTTACCCGCTTATCGTCCTGGACTAAATCCTTTTAGACGCGGGCTGGAAGTAGGTATGGCTCATGGTTACTTGCTCTTTGGACCTTTTAATAAGTTAGGTCCTCTGCGGGATGCTGCTAACGCTAACTTAGCTGGTTTATTGGGTAGTATTGGCTTGGTTGTAATTCTTACAGCTTGTTTATCCTTGTATGCTAATAGCAATCCAGCATCAGCACTTCCCAGTGTAACTGTACCTAACCCTCCAATGGATGCTTTTAACTCCAAAGAAAGCTGGAATAACTTCGCTAGTGCTTTCTTAATTGGTGGTATTGGTGGTGCTGTAGTTGCTTTCTTTTTGACTGTCAACTCTGGACTGATCCAAGGTTTAATCGGTTAATTTAATCTGTGGTAATGGGTAATTGGTGATTGGTAATTGTTAATCATTTTTGCCAATTACCTATTACCTATTACTCAAATAAAACAGCTTCAATTTGATTTAAAGCAGTTTCCAAATCATCATTGACAATTTGAATATCAAATTCTGCTGCTGCTTCTATTTCCTCTTGGGCGCGATTTAGACGACGGGTGATCGCCTCTTGAGAATCTTGTCCTCTTCCCCTTATCCGTTTCTCTAGTTCTGCAAACGAAGGCGGTAGTATAAAAATACTCAGTGCGTTAGGGTAGGAATCCCTAATTTGTCTTGCCCCTTCCAATTCAATTTCTAGTATCACTAATTTACCAGACTGAATTTGCTCAAGCACCGCTGCACGGGGAGTTCCGTAATAGTTACCAGCAAATTCTGCCCATTCCAAAAATTCCCCTTGAGCAACTAATTTTTCAAACTGGCTGCGGGTGATAAAGTAATAATTTTGTCCATTAATTTCTCCTGGACGGGGAGAACGAGTCGTGGCAGATACTGAATAATAAAGCTCTGGATGAAGTTGGAGGAGCTTTTGCATCAAAGTTCCTTTGCCAACTCCACTAGGACCAGTTAAAACAATCAGTTTGCCCAAAGACGGACTTTCTGGGGTAGTAGCACCACTAGGTATGGGTAAGACTTGCATTATCCCTTCAACTTCTGAATTCATCAATAAACGTTATTCATTAGTCTTATGCTTTGTTGCGAGAGCAAGCTAAGACTAAAGAATTAGAATTGTAGCACCAGTGACAGAAAACTTGTCTAATTGATATCCTAGCGTCGATATAGCATAAATAGGAGGGGTTGACAGCCCCACCTATAATTAGTTATCAGCAGTCTGATGCTCACGGGAAATGACAAACCGATTTGCTACCGTTTCTGGCTGAATCGCTGATAAAATAACATGACTGGAATCAGTGATAATGACAGCCCTAGTTCGTCTACCATAGGTGGCATCTATCAGTTGCCCTCTATCTCTAGCGTCGGTAATAATGCGCTTAATTGGGGCAGATTCTGGACTGACAATGGCAACTACTCGATTAGCGGAAACAATGTTGCCAAAACCGATGTTGATTAATTGAATATCCATAAAAAAAATAGGCGCTCAAGGCGCGAGGAAAAGTTCTTGATAAACATATTCTCATGTTATACATAAAAAATGAGAGTTACAACGATTAAAGTCTTGATATCTTGAGTTTTTAAATCACAACTCCCGGCTTTTAGCTTTTTATCAGCTATAAATGCTAAAAATATTTCTAAGGATATATAGAAAATTATATTCATAAAAGGTAGTCGTCGCTAGATTGCCCACCAATACTGTTCGCTTAACGAAATTTACGTATTGGAGATCCCCCATTATCCCCCTTGAAAAGGGGGAATTTAATTTGTGTAAGCGGGCAAGATGCCCACACCACAAGACTTGACACTGCAAAGACAATCTGCACAAAAAATTATTGATTCGTTTACTTGGATTACAGCAATTTTCAGGTAAATAAACCACATTTTGATTTAGGTTTCGTGTCAACAATGTAGGGGCGTTCGCGAAGCGTGCTGGAAGCATCAGCATTCGGACAATTAATTATCGGTTTTTACCTAAGACTAAGCTGTTACACAGCTAAATTGTATAATCCTAATATTCTGAACTCTTGTTTAACAGGCAAGATGCCTGTTCCACTTATACAAATTAAATGCACAACAGCTTAAAATCTAAAATCTAAAATTTTTTCGGTCAATAAATGAAGTTTTGTAACAAATTTGAGTATCTGCGTAAAAACTACAAGCTGTGAAAGAAAACCAAACAGGAGCAGACAAGTAGTTGGCGTATTGATTGGAGGAGATGGAAGAATGAGCAAACACAGTCTATTAAATAAAGCTGTATATAGGGTTTGCTGAATAAACCTAAAACCTTGATATATCAAAGGTTAGAGGCTGATAAACACAGAAATTAGTGCAAGGGTTTTGAAGGGTATACCAGAAAAAGTGTGCATTTTTTGGGATTTCAAGAGATGGCAAAGAAATTTTCAAATCTCCTCCTGACACAAGAGGGCAACCACGGGGGGTTTGCCCCTACTGACTCCTGACTCCTATGCCCTCACGGAAAGACTTTCTCAGCAACCCCTATTTACTGATATTCTGCATTAAGAAGCTTTATAGCGTTGGTTTTTCCAGGTTGAAATATTAACTGTATCCGAATTGTGTATCAAACGATGATGAACAACAGATTCTTACAATGTGCAAGTGTAATATGCACTATATTTACCGTTCTTGGGGTGAATAGCTTTGAAAAGCAGCTATCCTTCAGGGAGCAAAAAGCACTGTACTCTAACCTTGTACTAGCACAAACATCCCAGGAACAGATTGCCCGCCAAGTTTATCAAAAATCAAGTCCGGCTGTGGTGACGGTTCAAACAGGTCAAGGTCATGGTAGTGGTTTTATTATCAGTAAAGATGGGTTAATTATCACCAATGCTCATGTCATTAAACCACTACCAAGAAATGAAGAAGAAGTAGAAAAGTATAATCCAAAAGATTTCCCCAGTGTAGTGACTGTTGTTTTTTCTGATGGGAAGAAAGTCGCGGCTGATGTATTGGGTTTTGGTAAAAATGGATTAGATTTGGCAGTGCTGCAAATTCATAATCAGAAAAACTTGCGGACACTTGCTTTAGCTGCGGCTGGATCTGCGAAAGTAGGCGATCGCATTTTCACTCTTGGTACTCCTCTGGATGCAGATTTCAAAGACACTTTTACCCAAGGAAACATTACTCGTATTGATTCCAGGACTGGAGAAATTCAACATGATGCAGTCATACAAGGAGGTAATTCTGGGGGACCACTTCTTAATAGCAAAGGTCAAGTGATTGGCGTGAATACAGCAGGAATTGTCGGACCGGGAAAATTAAATAGTGGGATGAATTTTGCTATTCCTGTTGCTCAAGTGCAATCTTTTATTACTGCTGCCAGAAAAAAAGATATTTCTTCTGTCTCTACCCTATTTAAGAGATCCACAAAACCTGCTATTGCCAGTATCTCACTTAACGGTCAGATCATTAATGGCAATTTAAATCCAGAGGATGGTATTGCTTCTGAAAATGGTAACTTTATGAATTTATATCAATTTCAGGGTCGAGCCGGTCAACGGGTAGTAATTGAAATGACCAGTCAGAAAATTAATTCACTTTTGAGTTTATATCAAGTGAGCGAATCTTCTGAAGGTCAAATTTTTTATAGCAAAATAGCCGAAAACGATGATAGAGGGGCTGGTGATTTTAATGCTCAAATAGATATGACATTACCAGAAGATGGAGTTTATATAATAGTTGCCACTTCTCAACAACGAGGAGAAACTGGAAATTACAGTTTACAGGTAACAGCTAAACCTTAAATAGTGGGTATATTTTGCTAAAAAAGGATTTTTCAATGAACAGGAGTCAGTTTTTTAACGGTTACAGAAAAAAGCACTATTTGATAATCTAACAATTTATCAAATATGTGATCCATTACCTTAAAATAATGATTTTTTAATTTATCAATCTCAACAACAATATTATGCGACAACAATCATTTTTCATCACTTTAGGACTAGCTGCTGTCACATCTTTAGCAACTATTAGTCTACCTGCCAATTTTAGCCAATCAACTGCTGCCGAATCACAATCAAATCAAGTCACTTTCCTTTGTCAGTCAATGTTTGATCCAGCAAGTGGTGAGAGAATTCCGACTACAGTTGCTTGGATTCCTGAAAGAAAAGGTCATGTGTATTTTATTGGCTGGAAATCTGAATACTTTAATCAAGGTGGCTGGACTCCAGCAGAACGCTGTCAAAAAGTCTCGCAAAAATTCCAAGAGTTTTATGAACAAGGTCGTTTGAATTTTCTGGCTACTGGGAAAATTAAAGGATATTCTGTTATCTGTGGTGTTCTTAATCAAGGAGAAACTTGCAATCCTAGTAATCAACTATTTACCTTAAAAACAGGGAGTGATGCTGAGGACGTAATACAAAAGTTAATGGATATTGCTGACGGTAAAAGTGGAGGGATAATTTTCCAAAATTCAGGTGAACAGTTGTATGTAAGTGTGAAAGATTTTTTAAAAAAATCCCCCTTAACTAACAATAATTAGAGATTATTTTCCGAAAACCGGGGTAAGCACGGGGGCGCTACCCCTACATCAAACACACATATTGTAGGGGCAATCCCCCTGTGGTTGCCCCCAAAAACGGGGTATTTACGACAAATATGGGGTATTTACCATGAATATGAATACGGGGTAGGCACGGGGGCGCTACCCCTACATCAAACACACATAGAAATCCTAAATACGTACATTTTACATAATTTACAAATCACCCATCATGAACATGAATACCAAAACAGTCAGCATTTTCTCTTTAGCATTTTTATTAGTTTCCACTTTGACTATTGAAACTTCATCTAATTCTATCTCCCTAGCAGCAATTGATAATATCAGTTGTCAAATCAAAGCCGATAATGGTGACACTGGAGCATATTCCCAAAAACAACTACAAACCATCGCCAAGAGAATTACAGTCAGAGTAATAGGTGATAATAACAGCGGTTCAGGAACACTCCTATCTAAACGAGGAAATACTTATTTAGTTTTAACTAATTCTCATGTAATTAGAGGAGTTAACAAAATTTCTTTAACAACAGCAGATGGTAAAACCTATAATGCACAAACAGTTCCTAACACTAACTTTAATAAATTTGACCTAGCATTATTACAATTTCAAAGCAATGAAAATTACTGTTTACAAGAAGTAGCTAATTCCGTACCTAATACTGAAATGGAAGTAATGGCGGCGGGATATTCTGCTACCAAAGGACAAATAGTATTTCGCACTGGTAGAGTAGAAAAAATAGCCGATAAACCACTAAAAGAAGGCTATCAAATTGGTTATAGTAGTGATATTGACCAAGGAATGAGTGGCGGTGCAATCATTAACTCTGTGGGACAAATCATAGGGATAAATGGTAGAAGTGCATACCCAATATTAAATACAGGTTATGTTTATCCTGATGGTTCACGTCCTAGCAATGCAGAAATCCAGGAAATGCGAAAACTCAGTTGGGGAATACCAACTTCCACCTTATTAGCACAAGTAAAACCAGAAATTCTCACCGCCTATTCCTTACCTGTACCAAATATTTCCCAACCAGTACCAGACGTACCAGCATTAACAGGATGGTTAGGAGAAATAGAACAAAAAGCCAAACAAATAACCGTGAGAATTGATAGTAGTAATAATAGCAACGGTTCAGGGGTAATTATCGCTAAAGAAGGAGATACTTATACTGTTTTAACTGCGGCTCATATTTTCTGTGAAAGTGAAAATGAAACTCAATCCTGTGGACTTTTTAATTATTCAATTCTTGCCCCAGATGGTAAACAATATCCTATAGAAAAAGGCAGTATTAAACTAGAATCAGGAGTAGATTTAGCAGTAGTTAAATTTAGAAGTTCCGCAACATATCAAATTGCCACCTTAGCAAATCACAACCCAAAAGATGATGAATATATATTAACAGCAGGATATCCCAAATTAGGGCAAACATCACCTTGGCGGTTGACAATGGGGCAGATTTTTAGTAAAGAACAAGGATTATTTCAAACTACCCAATCAGATTTTAGAAACAATAGTTCTGGGAACTCAGGAAATGTCAGTGCAAGTGTTAGTCAAAGTGCAGTTTCCTTAACCGGAGGATATGAATTAGTTTATAGAAGTATCACCTTTGGAGGAATGAGTGGGGGACCAGTATTAGATACCCAAGGAAGAGTAATAGGTATTCATGGACGTGCTGAGGGAGAAACAGCTATTGATGAAAAAACAGGTGATAGAGGTAGTAGTGGTGGAAAAGTACAAATAGGTAATAGTTTAGGTATTCCTATCAGTACCTTTTTAGCAATAGCAAACAAACTAGATACCCAAGGACAAAAAGTAGAAACTACCCCAGCAGCAAAATTAAATCAACAACAAGTTAACTCTATACAAGCAGCAATATTATCAGTAGATGTTTCCAAAGGAAATACTACCGCCAGTCAATGGATAGAAAGAGGAAATCAACTGTGGCGTTTACGTCGTTATCAAGAAGCTATAGAGGCTTTTGATAGAGCGATTCAGCTAAAACCAGCCTTTATTCACTTAGCTTATTATGGCAAGGGTTTGGCTTTATGGTGGAATAGACAAGATAGAGATGCTATAACTGCATTTGAGCAAGCAGTGAAAAGTCAACCTGATTTTGTTGCTGCTTGGAGTCAGCTAAGTATAGTTTATAGAGACTTACAGCAACCAAAGGAAGCCTTACCAGCAATCAATAAAGCCATTGAACTTCAACCAAATAATCCTAATTTGTATAATGAGAAATGGGTTGTATTATCTGATTTAAAAAGGTATGCAGAAGCAGAGGTAGCGATAAATGAAGCGATTAAACTCAGCCCCCGTTCGGGATTTTACACCAATCGCGGTAATCTTTACAGTGACCTGAAAAAATGGGAATTAGCACTGGCAGATTTTAACCAAGCTATCAATATTAATCCTGATTTAGCTCTGGCTTACTACAATCGCGGTAATCTTTACTATGAGCAGAAAAAATGGGAATTAGCACTGGCAGATTATAACCAAGCTATCAATATTAATCCTGATGATGCTGATGCTTACAACAATCGCGGTTTTCTTTACTATGAGCAGAAAAAATGGGAATTAGCACTGGCAGATTATAACCAAGCTATCAAAATTAATCCTGATTATGCTCTGGCTTACAACAATCGCGGTCTTGTTTACTATGA
>NZ_JACJPT010000163.1:0-8484 GCF_014696195.1 Sphaerospermopsis sp. FACHB-1094
AGTAACTATCTCTAGCCCTGATGATTACGTCAAGTCTGGCTGAAATGAGAACATCCTCAAAGCCATACACAGACTGCCTTTTTAATTTTCGGACAGGTCTAAGGTATTGCGGATTTGGTGGCGAGAACTGATTTTGGACAAATTTATGACATCAAATCTATTGCTGAGGAATTTACTAAAGCTTTAGAAGCTGAATTAGATTTTACAAGAGAAGCCGGTTATACAGACCAACTGCGGCGCAATTTATCCCAAGGTCGTTGGTATGATCCCACGCAAATTGTAGTTGCAGAAATTTATTGGCATTTGACTACAGAAAAATTATTAGTGATGGAATGGTTGAATGGTGTTCCGCTTTTAACAGCAGATTTAAATCCCGAAAATGCTCAAGATTCTATTGTTAAACGGAAAGGAATTACTACTTTATTATTTAGAGTATTTTTTCAACAATTATATATTGATGGCTTTTTTCATGCTGATCCCCATCCTGGCAATTTATTTTATCTGACGGATGGGCGTGTTGCTCTTTTAGATTGTGGCATGGTGGGTAGACTTGATCCCCGCACTCAACAAATTCTTACAGAAATGTTATTAGCAATTGTTGATTTGGATGCTCAAAGGTGCGCTCAGTTAACTTTACAACTTTCTGATTCTGCTCAACCTGTGATTTTATCTCGCTTAGAAAATGATTATGATCGAATGTTGCGAAAGTATTATAATGTCAGTTTAACTGAGATCAATTTTAGTCAAATAATTTATGAAATTTTACAAGTTGCTCGTAATAATAAAATTCGCTTACCCAGTAATATGGGTTTATATGCCAAAACTTTAGCAAATTTAGAAGGGGTAGCGCGTACCTTTAACCCAGAAGTTAATTTATTTGATGAAATTCAACCATTAATCACTGACTTGTTTCGTCGTCAGTTATTAGGAGATAGTCCGGTTCGTTCTCTTTTACGGACTGCTTTAGATATTAAAAGTCTCTCTTTACAATCTCCCCGGCAAATTGAACTATTATTAGACAGAGTAACATCAGAAACTCTACAATGGAATTTATCATTAAGAGGATTAGACGGTGTGCGCCGAACAATGGATGATGCAGCCAACCGTCTTTCTTTTAGTATTTTAGTAGGTTCTCTAATAATGGGAGCAGCAATTATTTCTAGTAAAGCTCAAACTTCTCAATTATCTTTTCTGAGCAGCTTGTTATTTGCTGCTGCTAGTTTATTAGGTTTATGGTTAATTATTAGTATTTTACGTTCAGGGCGTTTAAAGTAATTTATCTAAAGTGAGCGACATCGGACTGAAAATTGTGAATTTTTTAGGACTTACGCAAAAACTCTCCGACACTCCTATTCCTCAGTCCAGTCAGACTCCAAATTGAATAGACTCAAGTGTACTTCATTAGACATCTCCACAATAGAATGTATTAATTTGTCATAAGTTGTAGAGGCGAAGTATTTGGGCGATAATTTAACGGAAAAATCAGACATCTAAATAAGCTGTTACACAGCTAAATTGTATAATCCTAATATTCTGAACTCTTGTTTAACAGGCAAGATGCCTGTTCCACTTATACAAATTAAATGCACAACAGCTTATCCCAAATGCTTCGCCCTGCCCCCATAAATAAGTTCCATAATTTCTTTTCTGGAGATGTCTATTAGACTGGGAAACGCTATATTAGTAGTATGCAGCAACCAAAAAGCCGAAAGAATACAATATATAAAATACAAGGAAATAATTTTTTATGTCAATAATTATAGCAGAAAAACTTTGTAAATCCTATCCAGTCGCCATTAAAGAGTCAGGAATTATTGGGACAATTAACCACTTTTTTCGCCGTAAATATCGTAATATTAACGCGGTTCAAGATGTTACCTTTACCATCGAACCAGGGGAAGTAGTCGGTTTTTTAGGACCTAACGGTGCTGGTAAAACCACAACTTTAAAAATGCTGACCGGTTTAATTCATCCTTCTAGTGGCCAAGTTCAAGTTGCTGGTTTAACTCCCTTTCGTCGTCAAGAAGCATTCCTACAAAAAATCACCCTAGTCATGGGACAAAAACAGCAATTACTATGGGACTTACCAGCAATAGATTCCTTAAAAATTAACGCCGCAGTTTACAACATTTCTGATAAGGAATTTCATCGACGAGTTGGTGAATTAACAGAAATGTTATCACTAGGAGGTAAACTAAATCAACCCGTCAGAAAACTTTCATTAGGTGAAAGAATGAAAGCAGAACTATTAGCCGCACTTTTACATCGTCCCCAAGTTTTATTTTTAGACGAACCAACTTTAGGACTAGATGTAAATGCTCAAGTAGGAGTGCGTGACTTTTTACGAGAATACAATCAACTTTATCAAGCAACAGTATTATTAACAAGCCATTACATGGCAGATATTACCGCTTTGTGTCAACGAGTGCTATTAATTCACCAAGGAAAATTAATGTATGATGGTAGCTTAGATAGACTCTTAGAAAAATTCGCACCCTATCGAGAAATTGATGTAGAATTATCCCAACCATTACCAGCGGAAAAATTAACTTCTTATGGTGATATTCAACTTTTAGAAGGGAGAAAAGTTAAATTTATAGTTGAAAGAGAAGCACTGACTCGCACCGTTTCAAAAATTTTAGCTGATTTAGACATTATTGATTTAACAGTCACAGAACCACCAATAGAAGAAGTAATTGGTAGAGTTTTTCAAGCAGGTTTTGTTTAATAGCTGACAGGTGACAGTTTAATCAGGAATAGTTAATAAGAAAATTTGAGTAAAATATCTATGAAAAAACCTTTAAAAAAAATCCAAACCTTGCTCACTGTATATTATGCCTATATGGTAGAATATCGCTCAGAACTCATATTATGGGTATTATCTGGTTCTTTACCAATTATTCTCATGGGAGTCTGGATAAAAGCCGCCGCAGGAGGAAATTTTAGTTTAAATTCATTAGATTTTGCCCGTTACTTTTTCGCAGTTTTTCTGGCTAGACAACTGACAGTTGTTTGGGTGATTTTTGAATTTGAAAAACAAGTAGTAGAAGGTAAACTTTCACCTCGCTTATTACAACCCATAGATCCAGTATTTCATCATCTCGCTGGACATATTTCTGAAAGATTTGCTCGACTTCCTTTTGTATTTCTATTAATAGGATTCTTTTTTATCTTATATCCCCAAGCTTTTTGGATACCGACTTTACCTAACTTATTGTTATTTATCTTAGCTGCATTGCTGGCTTTTGCGTTAAGATTTTTAATTCAATATACCTTAGCAATGTTAGCATTTTGGACAGAAAGAGCTACAGCTTTAGAAACCTTTTGGTTTTTATTTTTTCTGTTTTTATCAGGTATGATTGCACCTTTAGAAGTTTTTCCCGAAGCAGTGCGAAATATTGCCATGATGACACCATTTCCTTATTTAATTAATTTCCCTGCTAGTATTTTAGTAGGTTTACCTGTAGATTTAACCAGAGGATTTTTATCAATTATAGCTTGGTTTATGATCTTTTTAGGTGCAAATCGCTTGTTATGGCGTGCAGGTTTAAAGCGTTATTCGGGAATGGGAGCATGAAAAATTGAAAATTGAAAATTGAAAATTGAAAATTGAAAATTGAAAGTTAGCTAATAAGTTTTTTGGTGCTAATATCTGCTTTTTTGACCATAAGTTTTATCAGATTTATTTACCGCAGAGGTGCAGAGAACGCAGAGTAAGAAAGATTATAAATTACTAGGAATTGTTTTAAATTTATCTGCTGCACCTAGTGAATAATCTTCTAGTTTAAAATCCGCAAAGGGTTTTTTCTCTAATCTATCTCTGAGTGCTTCATCTAATATTACTCCCTCGTCTTGTTTTTTGACTCCAATAATAATGATACTGCGTTGATAAGCTGTAGAATCTTGATTTGCTTGACAGTCTTTTCTCTGAAATTGTCCTAAGTTTAATAATCTATAACCTTGAACACTTGATGTATTACTAAATAATTGTTTCGCTAATAATTGAATTTGCTTTGAACGTTCTAACGCTCTACTTTGTTCTGTGTTCACATCACCTTCACAGGAAGCTGTACCTACAGAAATAATTTCACTGGGATTTTCCATTATTCTCTGTATTCCTTCTGCTTCTAACCGAGTTTTTAAAGCCTCAAGGTTAATAATTTCATCGTTATGTTTAATTTGAAAGGTGCTGCCTAGTTGCCATTTATATTCTACTGATAAAACTGCTATGTTAAATTCTGCTACTTTCCCTTGACTGTCTTTCCCTTCTTCATAAGGAAAATAATCAACTTGTCCTTTTTTAACCGGTGCTTGTCCATAGTCAGCAGGAACAACGGTAAATTTATTATTTCTGTTTGCCAGTGCTACTGTCCATAATAATAATAAGGAACATATTAAGGCGGTAAATAAGGCTAATAAGGGTAATTTTTCGGGTTGTTTTTCGGGAGGTTTAATTGTATTTTTGGTTGTGGTTGTTGGTGTGACTATTTCTGTTTTTAAACCACCTACTATATTGACTGTGGCTACGTTACTTCCTGTATATATATTTTCTAATTCTGTTAATTTATCTAGGATTTCTCTGGCATTTTCAGGACGTTTATTAAGTTCATTTGCCATTAACCAATCAATAAAATTTAATAGGTATGGGGAAACATGATTTGCTAAATGTCGCCAGTTTAAAATATCTAAATGAGCATCATATAATTGAGCAGGTTGACATCCTGTTAATAAAAATACAAAGGTGCGTCCTAATGCAAAAAAATCTGATTGGGGCAATGCTTGACCATTCATTTGTTCTCTGGGACTATAACCAGAAGAAGAAATAGATGTCATGCTGCCATTATTAGCAATATAGGTTTTTGTAATTTCTCTGGCTGTGCCAAAATCAATTAATACTAATTGTCCATCTGGACGAATCATTATATTAGATGGTTTAATATCTCTATGTAAATATTGTTGGTTATGTACTAATAATAAAATTTCGGCTAGTTGTTTTAACCAAGCTATTGCTTGACTTTCAGAAATGGGGCGGTTTTGTTGTTGTTTTAACCATTGTTCTAAATTCGGTCCTTCGATTTTTTCCATTACCATACAATGCAGGGTTAAACCTGCTCTGGTTTGATAGGTAAAATATTCTTCTGCTTGGGGAATACCAGGATGTTTTAATTGTCCTAAAACTTCTACTTCTTGTTGAAATAAAGAAACCGCTTTGCTATCGTTAGCTAATTCTTCTTTGAGGATTTTGAGAATTTTTGGTGTGTCTTGTTGGTAAGCTTCATAAACTTTACTAAACCCAGTTTTATCACTTAGTAAACGTAAAACTCGATAACGTCCTAATAATTCTAATTGAGAACCGCAACTTTGACAAAAGCGGTTTTCATCATTATCTGGGTGGTTAGGTTGAGGACAAATAGGATTTATACAGAGACTCATGATAGGTGATTGGTGATTGGTGATTGGTGATTGGTGATTGGTGATTGTTTCTGTCAACTCCAATCTAAAATCTAAAATCTAAAATTATTCTGAATCCAGACTCCTGACTCCTTCATTTTTGTCTTGCTAAAAATTCGGCGACAGTTTGATTAAATTCTGCTGGTTTGGTTAGAAATGGCCAATGATTTCCAGGTAATTTTTTAAAGGTGAGGTTTTTCAGGTTGGTTTTGTAGGGTTTAATTTGCCAATCTTGGCGGTTTACTCCTTTTTCTGGTTGAATAAAGAGGGCAGGTGTATCAACAGGAGTAATAAAACCTGGTACTTCTAAGACTGCATCAAAAATACCATCACGGGCAGAAATTGTAAATTTACTACCCCAAGTTCCATCGGGTTTTTGTTCTATTCCCGCTTGAAAAACTTGTTGCTGTACAGCACTCCAGTCTTGAAATTGACTTAGTTGTTTGATTTGTTGTTCCGCTTCTTCGTAACTGGTAAATGGTCCCATAGTTTTTAAGAATGGTAGAACTTTATACAACAAAGGAAAAGTTAATTTTAGTAAACTGGGCATTTTCCAGATGAAAATTGGATCTACCAAAGTGATACTTTTTAAGCGTTTTGGGTTTTGTCGCGCCCAAATAGCAGCTAGTTTACCTGTCCAAGAATGACTGACAACATGAGCAGCATTCCATCCCAGTTGTTCCATTAATGCTTCTAGGTCAGCGATCGCACTTTCAAAACTATAATCTTTCTCTGGTTTACTACTCTCACCATGACCACGCATATCTGGGGCAATTATATGGTAATCAGCCGCTAAATAATCTCCTAAACTCGACCAAACCCAAGCATTATCAGCCATACCATGTAATAACAGCAATGGGTTTTGACCTTTGTTCCATTCCAAGTAAGAGATTTCAACGTCAGATTTTGACAGTGTTTTGCGTGTAGGCATCATTTGGTAATTCATAATAAATACAGCAGGAGTCAGGAGTTACTTATTTGAGATTTTGGATTTTGGATTTTGGATTGTTTTTGTCAATTCCAATCTAAAATCTAAAATCTAAAATCTAAAATTTTCTTTCCCAGTCACCAGTCACCAGTCACTAGTCACCAGTCACCAGTCACCAGTCACCAGTCCCCAGTCACCAGTCACCAGTCACCAGTCACCAGTCACCAGTCCCCAATCAAAAAATAGAATTTTCTGAGGATCTTAAATTAAAAATACTATGCCAGAAATATACCAATCAATTGCCCAACATTACCACGAGCGTACTAAATACGACCCGGAGACATTAGCTGGGAAAAATCAGGAGTTAGACTGGGCTAAACAACCAGTGCCATTTAAAGAATACAAAATTGGCGCTGATTTTGACCTTAAACCCTATTTACAAGAAGCACCAGAGGCTTTTAACCATAATCCTGATGCTAAATGGTGGCGGAGACTTTCGCAACTGTTATTTCACAGTTATGGACTGACTGCGAAAATGCCTTCTATGGGTAGTGCAGTTTATTTTCGCTCTGCTCCCAGTGCAGGAGGTTTATACCCGGCTGAAGTATATTTAGTTTCCCGTGGTACACCTTTGTTACCTGCTGGACTTTATAACTATCAATGTCGTACTCATTCTTTAAAACAATTTTGGGAAAATGATGTTTGGACAGCTTTACAAGCAGCTTGTTTTTGGCATCCTAGTTTAGAAAATACTCAACTCGCTATTATTACTACTGCGGTTTTTTATCGTTCTGCATGGCGTTATGAAGATCGAGCTTATCGTCGCATTTTTCTTGATACTGGACATCTTTTAGGTAACATTGAATTGGCAGGTTCAATTACTGATTATCGTCCTCATTTAATTGGTGGTTTTGCAGATGAAGCTATCAATGATCTACTGTATATCGATCCAGAACAAGAAGGTGCAACTGTAGTGATGGCATTGGCAGATTTATTAGATATTAAACAAAATTTGCCTTTAGGAAAAACCGCCTTACCTTCATTAACAGAAACTAATTATCCTTCCATTCCTGATGGACAACTCTTAAAATATTTTCATGTTCACACCCAAATTAAATCTGATGAAAACAGTAAAAAAAATGTAGCCACCACCAAACCAGAAAAAACTTTAGATGATAAATATAATTTTCCTTTTTGCGACAAACTTTCTACTGTCACCACACCAATTGACTGGGGTAAAAATTTTGTAGATTTAGAAAATACTATCTATAAACGTCGTTCTACTCGCTCTTATAGTGGTGAAAAATTAACTTTTGATGAACTGAAAGCTTTACTCGATTTTACCTATCAACCACAAAATTATCTGGATCAAAATTTAGATACTGCTCCTGATTATTTTGACCTGAATTTAATTGAAACATTTATTGCTGTTTCTGGTGTTAAGGGACTAGAATCTGGCTGTTATTATTATGCACCAAAAGCCCAAGAATTAAGACAAATTCGCTTTAAGAATTTTCGTCGTGAGTTGCATTTTCTTTGTTTGGGACAGGAATTAGGACGAGATGCAGCAGCGGTAATATTTCATACTGCTGATTTAAAAACAGCTATAGGACAATATGGCGATCGCGTTTACCGTTATTTACATCTCGATGCCGGTCATTTAGGACAAAGGCTTAATCTAGCAGCGATTCGCTTGAATTTAGGAGTTAGTGGTATCGGGGGTTTCTTTGATGATCAGGTAAATGATGTTTTGGGTATTCCCGCTGATGAAGCAGTTTTATATATAACTACTTTGGGAAAACCAAGGTAAGGCAATTTTGGATTTTGGATTTTGGATTTTGGATTTTGGATTTTGGATTTTGGATTGCAAAAAATTAGATCCCCGACTTATTAAACATAATTAAACAATTGGGGATCTGAATTTTATTAAACTTCCGGTTCAACACCTAAAGCACGCAATTGGGCAATTAAACGCTCATTTTTTAGGCGTTCCTGTTCTGCTCCTTCTTCTCCACTTAACAACAAATTACCATCTAAATCCCACCAACGTAACCAAGGTAAATCTACATTTTGATATTCACTTTGCCAAATTCCTAACTCAACAC
>NZ_JACJPT010000164.1:0-8412 GCF_014696195.1 Sphaerospermopsis sp. FACHB-1094
AATCACCAATCACCAATCACCAATCACCAATCACCAATCACCAATCACCAATCACCAATCACCAATCACCAATCACCAATCACCAATCACCAATCACCAATCACCCATTTAAAAGTGCTTCGACAAATTCATAACTAGAGAATGGACGTAAATCTTCAATTCCTTCTCCAGCACCAATAAAGCGAATAGGTAAGCCTAACTGTTGTACAACTGCTAAAGCTACTCCTCCTTTAGCTGTACCATCTAGCTTGGTTAAGACAACGCCGCTGAGTTGGGCAGCTTGGGAAAATACCTCAGCTTGTCGCAGTCCGTTTTGTCCCAAGGTAGAATCTAAAACTAAGAGAGATTCCACATGGGCATTTGGGGCTTTTTTGTCAATAATTCGACGAATTTTACTTAATTCGTCCATTAAGTTTTTCTTGTTTTGCAGTCTGCCAGCGGTATCTACTAATAATAATTCCGTGCCTCGTGATTGGGCGGCGGCGATCGCATCAAATACCACTGCGGCTGGATCTGTATTCTTCCCAGGATTAGCTATCACTTCTACTCCGCTTCTTGTTCCCCAAACTTTCACTTGTTCTACGGCAGCAGCCCGGAAAGTGTCAGCAGCACCAATTAAGCAGTTATAGCCAGATTTTTGGGCTAAATGGGCGATTTTACCGATTGTTGTAGTTTTACCAGCACCGTTAACTCCTGTAATTAACCAAATGGTTAAGTTATCTTTTTCTGGGGCAAAGCTGGATCTGGGTGCTGCTTCAATTGGTGCATCTAGCATATCCCGGAGGATTTGTTTCAGGTAGGCGATCGCCTGTTCTGGTGGGGTGACTTCATCCCGCAATTTTTGCTGTAAAGCATCAATAATAAAATCTGTGGCTTCTACACCCACATCAGCTTGTAAAAGTAATGCTTCAATTTCAGTTACAGCAGCTTGATTTAATGGTCCTTGTCCAACAATGGCTTTGAGTTGGTTAAGGATATTGCGCCGAGTTTTATCTAAACCTTGGCGTAATTTTTTCAACCAGGTAATTTCTTCTATAGAAATATCTTCAGCCTTTCTACCTTGTGCTGCTAAAACTTCTGCTGACCATACAAACCCATCATCAAATTCTATAACGGGAATTTCTGCTGCTGTTTCTGGTGTGGTTGAAGTTGATGTTGAAGTTGGTGTTGAAGTTGGTGTTATTTCCGGTTGTGCAACTTCAACCGCACTGGCTATCAATCTTTCCTGTTTGGCTTGCCTTTCTGCTGCTGCCCGTTCTAAAAACGATAAAGTTGCTGGTTGTTGATCACTAACTGGAGTTTCTGGGCTAGTAACTTCTAATTCTTTAGTATCAGATGTTGCTTCTACTGGTGTTGGTACAGTTACTTCTTCTGCGGGCGCTGCTGCGGTTTCTTCAGTAACAGCAGTTGTTTCTATTGGAGTTGGTGTAACTGTTTCCTCTACAGATGTTTCTGCTTTTTCTTCAGTAACATCTTCAGTAACAGCAGTTGTTTCTGCTGGGGTTGGTGTAACTGCTTCTTCTACAACAACTGTTTCTGCTTTTTCTCCAATAACAGATGCCTCTGCTGGTGCAGTTTCTTGGGGCTGAGATTGTTGTTTTTGCTGAATATTTTTATAAGCAGCTTTAGCATAAGCCAATAGGTCCGCAGTATCAGGTGTAGTTTCTGCGGCTGGTTCTGGCTGTGCTTCTTGTGTAGGCTGAGTTTCCCCCTGTGGTTGTGTTTGAGGGGGTTGAGAAGAATCGTTACGGCGGAACCAATTAAAAACCATTGCAGCAATATTATTAGTTATTAGATATCAATTATCAGTTATTAGTTAGCTAGTCAGGAGTCAGGAGTCAGGAGTCAGGAGTCAGGAGTCAGGAGTCAGGAGTCAGGAGTCAGGAGTCAGGAGGAGATTTGAAAATTTCTTTGCCATCTCTTGAAATCCCAAAAAATGCACACTTTTTCCGGTATACCCTTCAAAACCCTTGCACTAATTTCTGTGTTTATCAGCCTCTAACCTTTGATATATCAAGGTTTTAGGTTTATTTAGCAAACCCTATTTATTTTGGATTTTGGATTTTGAATTTTGGATTGTTTTTGTTAACTCCAATCTAAAATCTAAAATCTAAAATCTAAAATTTTCTTCCCCAGTCACCAGTCACCAGTCACCAGTCACCAGTCACCAGTCACCAGTCACCTGCTATATCAGTTTAATTTAATTTGCCACTTTTTCCGGAGTGGGAAGTTTTCCAAATATCCTCACTTTTAACGCACTCAAAGATCGGGAAGAAGTGAGGATATCACTCTATGCTATTTGTTTCTGCTCTGTGACACGACGGAGAACACCATTAATAAAGCGATGTCCGTCATCTCCACTGTAGCGTTTAGCTAATTCTACGGCTTCGTTGATGGCAATACTGGCGGGAACTGCCATAAAGTTCATTTCGGCTACAGCAATTTGTAGGATATCCCGATCTATTTGGGCTAGTCGTGTTACTTGCCAATCTACTAAAGCTCCAGAAATTATTTGATCAATAACGTTGCGGTTTTCATCAACGGTGATCACTATTTCTTTAGCATAATTGCGAACTTCCTTATCTTGATTGGCTAACTGAATCAATTCTGGAAAATCAACGGCTGTACCCAATTGGTTGATAGCTGTTTGGGTACAAGTGATCGCTTCTTGCAGCATGGTTCTAGCTGTATTCAGGTCAGAAGCCCGCGTTTGACTGGTTAAAAGGCGATCATTACTGCGTTGCAGTTCTGCGGCTGCACTATTCAGGGTGTCTTGCACTTCTGTAGTCAAAGTGCGGACTGCACCCAAAACTAATTTGGCTACCAGTTGTTCATCTGGCAGTTTCTCTAATTTTTTGGGGTTGACTGGCAGCTGGCTGAGGCTTAACAATGCCAGTTCTCTGGCTATTTGCTGGGGTTTACGACGTTGCATAATGCTGGTTCTGGTTAGGGAAGAAGTAATGAAGTAAATGGGGCAAACTTATTAATATATCAAGTTTGACATATTTTAACAATTAGATTATCTGTTGGTAATTGGTAATTGGTAATTGGTAATTGGTAATGGGTATTAGGACTTACGCAAGATGTGACTGAAAACCTTATTCTTGCGTAGGGGTAATTCATGAATTACCCTCAATACTTGAAAAAGTGTGCATTTTTTTGGATTTTGAGAGATCGTAAAGAAATTTTCCAACCTCCTCCTGACTCCTGTACGGGCGTTCGCGAAGCGTGCTGGAAGCATCAGCATTCGGACGATAAATTATCAATTTTTATCACAGGTTATTTTCCTGTAAGGGCGAAGCATTCGGGGGATAAATTATCAATTTTTATCACAGGTTATTTTCCTGTAAGGGCGAAGCATTCGGGGGATAAATTATCAATTTTTATCACAGGTTATTTTCCTGTAAGGGCGAAGCATTCGGGGGATAAATTATCAATTTTTATCACAGGCTATTTTCCTGTAAGGGCGAAGCATTCGGGGGATAAATTATCAATTTTTATCACAGGTTATTTTCCGAATGCTTCGCCCCTACGACTCCTGACTCCTATTCCCTCATGAAAGGACTTTTTCAGCAAACCCTAGTTAAGTGTTGTGGTGCGGGCATCTTGCCCGCTAGACTGATACAAATTAAATGTACAACAGCTTATTTCTTCCAGCAAAGTGATGTGCGCCTTGTATGTGTTATGACTGTAGACGCAACTGCTAAGAATCAAAAATAAGAAAAAATCAGGCTTCTTCTACAGAAATAACGTGACTTTTGGGTTCTATGGCTGACACTGCGGTTGGTAAAACCAATGGGGATATGCCATTATTGGGGGCGACTATACCTCCTGAGACTACTATTTTAAAAGCGTCTTCTATAGATATTGAGAGGTTTACTACTTCATCTTCTCGAACCAGTGCATACCATCCAGTGGTAGGGTTAGGTGTGGTGGGGATAAAAACGCTCAACAGCGGTTGATTCATCTGGGTTTGGATATCGCTACTCACTGCACCAGTGACAAAGGCGATCGCCCAAATTCCTTTTCTGGGATACTCTAATAAAACGACACGGCGAAATTTACCATTGGAATCTTTGAGTATTGTTTCTAATAATTGCTTGAGGGTTTTGTATACCTGACCAGCTAAGGGTATAGCTTGCAGTATTCTCTCCCCAAAATCTAGCAACCACTTACCAACTATATTCCGAGCCATCAAACCAATGACTAGGATGCTCAATAGTGGTACTGCCAGTCCAACTAGCAAATTCAATAAATTGACTAATATCGGATGTAGACCATCAAAGGGATTTAGCTGTTTGGGGATTTGGGTGAGAAAGTTTACTACCCAACTGGCAATAGTAATGGTCAGCCAGATGGTAGTTGCTAGGGGAATTACCACCAACAAACCAGCAATCAGGTCATTTTTTAAGTCCTGTTTCAGCCGTTCAATTACCAAGCCCCGATTCTCCTTTTTTTAGGCTACTAAAATTTTTCAACTTCTCTGTAATTGCATTTGACTATGATGAGACAAGTTTAATCGCATCCCATCACCCATAATCAAATGAATAGCTATGGATTATGATATTTGGTTAACCAGTGTTACTTTTCTTTGTAATTCTGGTAAATGATTGTTACCAGTTTCTCAGGTACTATTAATCCTAACGCGGTATCTGACCAGATGCTCAAATTTATCAGATCAAAAGTATAGATTATATTTATCGCCATTTACAACTGGGGATCACAAGGTGAAGGTGGGGATTTTCTGATGACAATTTAAATAACTTTTATTAAGAATATTAATTTTTGGCGCGGAGTCAGGAGTCAGGAGTCAGGAGTCAGGAGGAGAATTAAAAACATTTTTTCATTTCTGGCTGCCCACAAAAGTTAAATGCTTCGCAGTGAGTGTCATTGGTCAGTTAGCGACTTGTACTGAGGGAAGTCGAAGTAAGTCGAAGTAAATCCCTCAGTGCTAGTTGGGAAGTGGGAGTAGTTTTAAGGTTTACACTTGTCTGCCGTGAAGCGCGGCTTTTTCAATTTCCAATTGCCTAAAATCCTTTACCTGTAATATTTTCATGTTTATTCAGCAAACTCTATTGAAAATTTACTGATGGCTTAACCTAGTGGGGCTTTAGGTTTACGATTTTGTAATGCACCTATTTCTTTTAATCCTTTTAATCCTGTCCAACCGATGATGGTATAACCAATAGCTAAAATCAAACTGCTAATACCTATCCTTAGTCCAGACATCCAAGCAGTATTTTTTGCTTGTTTTTGAGCTTCTTCCTTACGTTGGCGAATTTCAGTAATTTTTTGTTCTTTGCGTTGGCGAATTTCACTGGTCGTTTGTTGAGCTAGTTGATTAGGATCTGTTTGTTGGGCAAGAAATTTATCCAGTTCTTGGGGGTTGGCTTTAAATTTTTTCAGTAGTTCTTTTTGTTCTGGGGGTAGTTGAGGATTTTCTAGTGCTTGCTTATATCTCTGCTCATCCTTTAATATTTGAGTGAGTTGTGCTTTTACTTGACTTCTAGCTTGTTCTAGTTGAGCTTTAGCTTGATCATTATTTAACTGACTTTGAAATTCAGATAGTTGGCTGTTCAGCCGGGTTTCTGCTTGTTGGGCTTCTTGGTTGGTTTGGTTTTCTAATTGTTGAGCTTCTTGGGAAATTTGGTTGACTCGTTGTGTACTTGCTTGACGGACATTGTTGAGGTGGAAGGGAAAAATTAACAAAAACATTAAACCTAAGATACTGGCAAGTATCATAGAAGGTAATCTTAAATCTAGACCTGAGCGATCGCCTCCAGTCTCTAATTTATCTAACCAATATGCGGCCGATATTATCCCTAAACCCACCAGTGGAACAATTCCCCGATCAACTAGGGCGGTTGTGAAACCTATTTGTATTTGTTTATCAGTGAGACTGAAACCCAATAACAAAATCACAAAATCAACAAAAAACGACAAGACACAAACTATCCCAACTACTTTGAGTATAAGGGAACTATTGAAGGACGAAACACGGTTAACCATAATTTTTGTAAAGTAAGGTTTGGGTCAATAAAGCTAATGGCCATTTATCAGGGTACACTGTTCCCAAACAAGTAAATCTTCTGGACGGTCAACATCTGCTAATGTAGGTAGGTTTACAAAAGACAAATGAAGTTCCTGGGCGATTGTGACTGTTTGTGATAACACTTGATTAGTTCCCCAGGAAATGCTAGTAAACAAGTCTAAAATTGGTTTTTGCAACCCAATTAAGTAATAACCGCCGTCTATAGCTGGTCCTAGCACGAGGTCAGAGGTTTGTAATTGCTCAAAGGCTGATGCTAAAATCTGGGAATTTAGACCAGGACAATCAGTACCAATGATGATTACCTGTTCTGCATTGTTACTGAAAGCATCTACAAGCGATCGCATCATCCGCTGACCTAAGTCCCCTTCACCTTGAGTTTGATATACAAAACCAACACCTAACCAATTTTGCATTAATTCCCAATTACCCCCAGCAAACCGCACTTCCACAGTTATAGCAGATATCTTTTGTAATTCTTGCACCTGTAATATGGTATGTTCAGTCATTTGCTTTTGCAGATCAGCCGCACCAACTTCACCCAAAGCAGGTATCAGTCTGGTTTTGGTCTTCCCTGGTTCTGGATAACGGGTAAAAATAATTAGATGCTGTTTTGGGATATTTAGTAATTTCTGCACAGCAGCGCCCTTTTTCACAAGTTTAAAGTCACAAGTTAAAAAATTGGGAATTGGGAATTGGGAATTGGGAATTGGGAATTGGGAATTGGGAAGAGAAAAATCTTCATTCTGACTCCTGACTCCTATTCCTTAGCAACTTGGTTAATAACAATATTTACCATCTTCAGGAGTCGGATTTTCTTTTGCGGTTCGCAATGCTCCTAAAATTTCAGTAATTGTACTGAATTAGTGAAGTAGGGGCAAACCCCCCGTGGTTGCCCCTTCCCGTGGTTGCCCGAAAAACAGGGGTAGGCACGGAGGCGCTACCCCTACTTCCTTGAAAAGTGAAGATTAAGTAGAAAGGCGCGAAAAAAACAGAAGCATATAACAAAAAGCAAATTTGTCTAAAAACCTCTTCCCTGCTGCCTTCTCATCACGACAATTTTTAACCCTGACTACTTAATAGTGATTTAAATTGATACCAGCTTCTTTAGCCATTGCTTCTATACCTTTGCTATCTAGGGTTTTAATCGCTTTGGTAGAGAGTTTTAGTTTCACCCAACGATTACCACCAGGCCACCAAACGCGCTTAGTTTGCAAATTAGCGTGTTGTAAACGCTTGGTACGACGGTGAGAGTGGGAAACGGCCATTGCGTTATTAGCCTTTTTACCAGTGAGTTCACAACGACGAGACATGAAAAACCTCCAAAATTCTATTTTATTTAAGTACAACCTTTCTATTTTAGATCATGAATAAACAACGGCTCAAAAAACTATTAATTGGGGATTTTACTTGGAAGCGGATGATTCGGTCTTTTGTTGTAATCTATACCTTATTTGCGGTCTATGTGTATTTTCGTGCGGATAGCATGATTTTTTTACCCCAACCTTCCAGCTATGAGGATACAAAAGACATTATTAAGCTGAAAACGAGGGAAAATCAACAAATTTCCGCAGTTTATTTACCAAACCCTACTGCTAAGTACACTATTCTTTATGTTCATGGAAATGCTGAAGACTTAGGACATATTAGAGCAACTTTAAAAAAAATACGGGATGTGGGTTTTAGTGTCTTTGCTTATGACTATCGGGGTTATGGTACGAGTCAGGGAACACCTACAGAAAATGCTGCTTATCAAGATATTGATACTGCTTATAATTATTTAACGGAAGATTTAAAAATCAAACCAGAGCAAATTATAGTTTTTGGACGTTCTGTAGGGGGAGGTTCAGCGATAGACTTAGCAGCAAGAAAACCGATAGCGGGTTTAATTATTGAAAGTACCTTTACTTCTGCTTTTCGGGTAGTTGTACCTTTTCCCATTTTACCATTTGATAAGTTTAATAATTTAGAGAAAATCAAAAAAGTCAAAGTTCCGGTTTTAGTGATGCACGGTAAGTTAGATGATATTGTTCCTTTTGAGCATGGGGAAAAATTGTTTGCTGCTGTCACTACACCGAAACTTTATTTGTGGGTAGAAGATGCAAATCATAATGATTTTTTTGAGGTTGCACAAGAAAAGTATGGTCAGAAATTGAGGGAGTTTGCTGAATTAGTATCTAAAAATTAAATCCTGCTTCTAATTTCTAAAATTTCTAATTCCTGACTCCTGTAAGGGCGTTCGCGAAGCGTGCTGGAAGCATCAGCATTCGGACGATAAATTATCAATTTTTATCACAGGTTATTTTCCTGTAAGGGCGAAGCATTCGGACGATAAATTATCAATTTTTATCACAGGTTATTTT
>NZ_JACJPT010000165.1:0-8297 GCF_014696195.1 Sphaerospermopsis sp. FACHB-1094
GGAGTCAGGAGTCAGGAGAAGATTTGAAAATTTCTTTGCCATCTCTTGAAATCCCAAAAAATGCACACTTTTTCCGGTATACCCTTCAAAACCCTTGCACTTTTTTTCTGTTTATCAGCCTCTAACCTTTGATATATCAAGGTTTTAGGTTTATTCAGCAAACCCTACCTAAGACTATCATCCCAATGCTGATGCTTCCAGCACGCTTCGCGAACGCCCCTACATTGTTGACGCGAAACCTAAATCAAAATGTGGTTTATTTAGGGGTTGCTGAGAAAGTCTTTCCGTGAGGGCATAGGAGTCAGGAGTCAGGAGTCAGGAGTCAGGAGTCAGGAGAAGATTTGAAAATTTCTTTGCCATCTCTTGAAATCCCAAAAAATGCACACTTTTTCCGGTATACCCTTCAAAACCCTTGCACTAATTTCTGTGTTTATCAGCCTCTAACCTTTGATATATCAAGGTTTTAGGTTTATTCAGCAAACCCTATTTACCTGAAAATAGCTGTAAGGATGGTGAAAATTAAAATTGTGCAAGGTTTGAGGTACTGTGAGCCTCAAAAAGCTTGCACTTTGTTAGCCCTTCGACACCGCCCTTCGACACCGCCCTTCGACACCGCTCAGGACAGGCTCAGGACAGGCTCAGGACAGGCTCAGGACAGGCTCAGGACAGGCTCAGGACAGGTGTTTGCACAATTTCCAAATCAAAAAAACTCCTTGATAGCGACTTGTACTGAGCCTGTCGAAGTAAGCGTGGCGTTAGCCATACTCCTAGCTCCTCACAGATAACTTTTTCAGCAAACCCTAACTACGAATTTTCTCAAGTTCTATAATAATTAGCTGTATTTGCTGATATCTTTTATATTCCTTGTTTTCTTGCAGTTTAATAGCTAATGTTTTGAACTTCTGGATTGCTGTCTGCACATCTCCTTTATTCAAAGCTGCATAGGCTTGATTATTTAATTCTTCAATGGAATCAGGAGAAACAGTTGAAGAATTTACAGGATATTGTAGTTCTGGATCTCGTAAATCCACTATTCTATTCAAAGAGTTTATTTCAGCCTGTAACTTATCAATAATCTTTAACAACTGTGTTACTTCTGGAAATTTCTTTGCTTTTAAAGAAGCTAAACTTTTTTGTAAATAAAGCGTGTTTGCTATTTGGAAATCTGCTATTTTCTGTTCGTTCTCTTCTTGTATTAATCCGCGCTGATGATAAGCTACTGCATATTGGGGATTGATTGTAATTGCTTGAGTAAAATCTGCAATAGCTTTCTGTTTATACTCTTGAATTTTATCTTTTACTTCTACTGGACAAATAATTATATAATCATCCTTTTTCCTACAACCCGGTACAGTTCCATCAGGATTTAAAGGCTTTCCTTGGGCATATCTAGCATAAATTAAACCCCGTTGATAATATGCTTCTGCATTTTGCTGATTATGATTAATAGCTTGTGTAAAATCTAATATTGCCCCTTGATAATCTTGTTGATTTACCTTGATTTTACCTTCTAAAAGCCAGTTTTTTGATATTTGTATTGATTGAGTTTGAGAAGCTGCAACTTGATAAAAATTCCCTCCAATAATCATTAGGGAAGTGATTGTTAAACTTAGACAGGTAAAGGGTAATTTTAAGGTAGACATAAGGGGATTGGTGATTGGTGATTGGTAATTGGTAATTGGTGATAAAATCCTATTTTAATGCTGTTTATCCTTAAATCCTGGAAATCCTGATTCAGATAAACTAATGATTATTTTCACATAATTTATCCTCATCTTTAACTAAACTAACATTTTCTTGTAAATATTCATGCAACCATTCACAACTACGTTTTTTTAAACCATGAATATCCAAATCCCACAAAGTGATATGATTACTAATATCCACAGAATTTATCATCTTTCCATCTGCACTAAAATTAACTTCTAAAAGATCATTTTTACTTCCTTGCAGACTATAAATTAATTCTCCCTGCAAATTCCAAAAACTGATTTTATCCCCACTGGCTGAAATCAGAATTTTACTATCAGGACTAAAATCTACACTATAAACACTTTGATGATGTTGTAAAGTCTGTAATAATTTACCACTCTTTCTATCCCAAAGTTTCACTGTTCTATCAGCACTAGCAGTAGCTATGATTTTTCCATCATGACTAAAACTTACAGATGTAATATTATCCTCATGTCCAGAAAGAGTTTGCAGTAATTTTCCTGTTAAATTCCACAGTTTTACTGTTTTATCTCCAGCAGTTGCTAAAGTCTGACCATCTGGACTAAAATTGATATTTGTCAGTAATTTATCATTCGTCTGCCAACTTGTTAATAAATTTCCTTGTAAGTCCCAAATTTTAACTTGTTTATCAACCCTGCTAATAGTTGCAATTTTGTTACCATCTGGACTCAAACTGATATCTTGAATTGGCTTAAATATACTCTTCAATATACTATTATCCTGTGAATGTCCCTGCCAACTATTGATAAGTTTACCATCAAGATTCCAAACTTTGATTTGATTATCAACGCCAATAGTGATAATATTTTTTCCAGTGGGATGAAACAATATTTTGATAATTTCTCCCTCATGGGCATAAAAACTTTTTAGCAAACTGCCATCACGCTGTCGTAAGCTGATAATTCCCTGTTTATTACTTACTGCAATAGTATTTTTATCAGGACTGAAACTCACACTATTACCAGAAAAACTCGGTAAAATACCTTGCAAATGCCAAAGTTTAATTGTGCCGTCAGCACTTGCAGAAACTATGGTTTTGCCATCAGGAGTAAAACTGGCTTCTGATGCTTTACCTCCATGTCCTAAAAAGGTGTAAATTGGAAATTGGGAATTAGCTTCAAAATCTTTAGTCAAATCATTAGGAATCATCCAGACTTTAATTGTATCATCAGCACTAGCAGAAACTAGAGTTTTACTATCTGGACTAAAATTCACATCTAAAACTTCATTATTATGACCTTCTAAAGTATGCAGTAATTTTCCATTTACATCCCAAAGTTTCACAGTTTTATCTTTACTTGCAGAGGCTAAAGTTTGACCATCGGGACTAAATTTTACAGCCAAAACTTCATCAGTATGACCTGATAATATTTTTACTGGTAATTTTTTTAATTCCTGACCTTCAAGATGCCAAAGTTTAACGGTTTTATCAGCACTTGCAGTAGCAATAGTTTTTCCATCTGGACTGAAATTTATACCCCATATTTTTTGTTTGTGAGCGTTAATTGTTTTCATCAGTTGTCCATTTAATGTCCACAGTTTTATTTTTCCTTTACTGTTAGCAGTTGCTAAAATTTGACTATCGGGACTGAGAGATATTGCCAATAATCTATCTTGTTCTATTAACCTAAAATTAGGTTGATTTGTAAATAATTTTGTGTTAGGATCATAACGCCAAAAACTAATAGTGTTATCAAAACTAGCAGCAATCAAAAATTGATAATCTGGACTAAAAATAACACTAAAAACTCTATCTTTATGACCTGATAAAGTTTGCTGTAACTTCCCATATCGTCGCCAAATTTTGATGGTATTATCTTCACTACCTGAAGCTAAAAGCTGACCATCTGGGCTAAATTTAACAGTGGAAATCTCACCTTTATGTCCTTGTAAACGATTGTATTCTCGAATTTGGTTGATATTTTCTAAAGTAGCCGCAGACAAACTTAACTGAGTTTGAGAATTTAAGAAGTTTAAGAAATTTAACTGCTGTAAATTTTTGATAACTTTCAGTGTGGGGATAAAAGCTTCAACTTCATTCCCAGATTTTAACAATACTTGTGCAGATAAATTCAAGGCTTTTAATTCATTAATTTGGGATTTTTGCCTTTGCCATAAAGCTACACCAGCTAATAGTAATACTCCTAATAACCCACCACTTAAAGCAATAATAATTCGGTTTTTAGCCGCATTCTGAGCTTGACTTTCTTTCTTTTGTAGTTCTAAACTTTGAATAATAAAATTTTGCTCATTGGCACTAATTTGATTTTCCCGTTGTCTTAACCATTCCTGGGCATCAATTAAAGATTTACCCCGCAATAATCCTCCTGTATCTTGTTGATGATTTTCCCATTGTCGCATTATTGTTCTTAACTGTTCTTGCCATCGGCGAAAATCTCCATCTGTTTGCATCCATTGTTTTAATCTGCGCCAATTACGAATTAATGCCTCATGAATAATTTCTACGGTTTCAATTTTTGTCAGTTTATTAATGTCTGTAACTACTAATCTGGCATTTGCTAATTGTGTAACTAAATTCCAGTTTTCTGCCCCCACTTCCCCACGAGTAGCTAAACGCCGGATATCTGTGTTATATTCTCCTGGCTGCACTAATTGAATAAATATTTGTTGTACTTTTTGTTTATCGGCTGCACTTAATTGGGCATAAATTGACTCAGCATGATTCGCCAGTGCAGTTTCGATAGTGCCAATTTCCGTGTATGCTTGATGAGTTAGCCATCCTTGCTGTTGCCGTTGCCACAACTGAGTTAAAGTAAATTCTAGTAAGGGTAAATGGCTAGGAGAATTAAGCACCACATCAATGAGACGTTGAGTTAATCCTGGTTCTAATTGTACATTGAGACTAAGAGCAGGTTGTGAAATGGCACTTTCTAATTCTAAGGCATTCATGGGACCTAAATTCACCTGAGCATCTTGCAAGGCATTACTCAAAGGACGGTAAGATAAAGCTTCACCAAAAAAGTCTGCTCTTAGGGTTAACACTAAGGTACAACCAGGAATACTATTAACTGCATTTAAAAGATTATCTAAAAATATTTTCCGTTCTCCGGTATCCTGACAAAGAGTATAAAGTTCTTCAAATTGGTCAGCAATTAAGATAATATGTGATTTGGGTGAAATACTAATCAGCGATTCTAGGAAATTAGATAAAGTGCTATGACTTTGTTTTAACTGTACTTCTATTTCTAATTCTTGCAATCTGGAATTAGGAGAAATATCTTTTTTAGTGCCTAACTCTCGATGAAGTGCGATCGCTAATGATTCTAACGGATTATTCCCCGGACGAAAAGACACAATTTGCCAATGTTGACTTTTATCACGTTTTAATTGGGGAATTAACCCGGCAAATACCACCGAAGATTTACCACTTCCCGAAGCCCCAACCACTGCTACCAAATGCTTTGTTTTCACTGCTGTAACTAATTGTTGGGTAATAGTTTCTCGCCCATAAAAATAGACTGTATCTTGTTCTTGAAAAGCCGATAAACCCCTGTAAGGACAACTAACTACAGCCCCCATACTCTGCCAAGTCGGAGGCGTTGCTAACAAATTTTGGACAATTACAGGCAACCAACTAGCACAAGGATATTCTGTTTCTAAACCTTGTAATTTTTTGCGGGCAATATTCACAGATTGATAGAAAGATTTTCTACTGGTAAACTGTTGAATAAAGTCTTTTAAAAATTGATGAGCTACTTTATCTGGTACAGGTTCACGCATCACAATTATTTGGGGAATATGCAAACTTTCTAATTCAGTAGCAATTCCTAAACCATCACAGGAGTTAAAAAAAGCTAATTGTAACCCTTTGCTGACGGCGGTTTGTAGTGCATAGCGCAACTTATCCATTGTTAAACTATCGGTGCGGTTGAGAAATATTCTGCCTTTTGTTGATTCTGTACGACTATGGCCAGAAAAGAAAATCAGATCCCAACCGGTATCATCCCAAAGATATTTATTCAGTTCTGAAGGTGAAGGTTCAACTAAAACAATGATTTCCGCTGCTTGACAATATTGTTGCAGTAATTTTTCATCTTCAGCAACATTAATTCCTTCACTATTACCCAGAATAATTAAAATGCGGATATGGGAACGGGTACTTTTTTTAAACCGTTGGGAAGAAAGGGAACTAAAAGCCACTTCTGCATGAGGATAATAATTAAATAAATCCCATAAATGCCAAGGTAATTTTCGCAGTTGAGTTTCATGAGTACGAATAATTATTCGCACTTCATCAGTAGCATTTAATTGTGTTAAACATAATTCTTTTATCTGGCGAAATGACTCTGCTTGTAACCAAGTAATAAATTGCTGTTTGAGAATGTTTGTATGAGTGTGACATTCTGTTTTCAGAGATTGATATTTGACATTAGTAATTTGGTCTTTTTTAGGTTTAATGCGGTATCCATCCAGACTGCGATAACTATTAGACCAATCTTGATAAATATTAGGTAGGGTGGGAAGAGGAGGTAATGTTAATGTATTGTCACTTAATTCAATATCGGGAAGCGCATCATCTTCACCAATTTCTAAACGAACGCGAAAGCCTTCATGGAAATTACCATCTAGTTTGAGGATAACTAATTTGTTCATAATGTCTGAATCAGGATGTCCAGGATTTAAGGATTTACAGGATGTATTTGTTTGTGTTGTTAATGGGATGTTTGAGGTAATTTCTCAGGACTTATGCAAGTGTCACAAGGAAAGTCTAAATTTAAGTCTGTAGTAGGCACTTTAGTGCCAAAAATAAGCGATAAATCGCTTACTACGAACAGAGAAATATGCCAGTTGCGTAAGTCCTATTTCTTATTGAAGATGTAGGGGTTTAGTATTGCTAAACCCTGACCAATATTGCTAAACTTGATGTTGTGCTAACCAAGCTTCTAAATCACTTAAACTAGAAAAATCAAGTAAAGCCTCAGCTAAATCTTCTAACTGTTCTGATTCCATAGCTTCAAGTTTCAATAATTGTGCAGGTGGAACAGTTCCGACTTGATGACGGAGTAGTCGTGTCACAATTGCTAAAGCTTTTTCCTGTTGGATATCCTGATAAATTACAGACTCGCGCATAGCATCACTCCGCAATAATCTTTTAATCAGTTTCTTGTTTAATACTAACCCAGCTAATATCGCCGTTGAAGCAGCAACATTACTTTGGATTCGGGTATCGTTTATTTGCTCAATAGCTTCTGCAACCTGTTGTAATATTAGCGTTTTATCCTCAGTTTGACTGAGAGTTGCAAACGGTAACAAACCAGGAGTATTCAAAAATATGTCGCTGGGTTGTTCCCAAAGACGAATAACGCCAAATTCATGACGGGTATTTTCTAAAACAAAGACTGTTTGCTGGACTAATTCGGATGTGGTTGGTTGTAGATAAATCACAACCTGACGCATCCGTTTATTGGGAAATTTGCGATACACCCTTAACCGATAATCCGCCATTCTAAAGGGAATTTGGGCTTTTGGTTCAGTTTGGAATTCTATATGCAGAACCATTTCATCTGACTGTAACAGAATTAACGCATCTGCTCGAATCGGTTCGAGGGATAATTCTGATGGACTGAGTTGGGTAAGTTCAATAGATTCACCGATTAACCAGGTGGCGAAATCGGCTGAAAATGACTCTGCTAAAAAGCGACAGACGTTATCAAACATAGACAGGTATTATATCAGTCATGTTTCAACTAAGAAAATTTTCAACAGGTTTTTTACATAATTTTAGATAACAAAATCCTGTAAATCCTTAAATCCTGGATATCCTGATTCAGACAAATAAAATGTTATCAGCAAAGAAACTTTCTACAAACCTTTTAAGAAATCCATAATTTGTTGATAAAAAGCAACATTTCCTTGAGCCTGGAATAATCGTGCTGCTTGTTGGAGGTTTTCAATTACCTTTTGTTTGTCACCAAGTTCATAATAAACTAAACCGCGACCCATGTAAGCCTTAGCATAATCAGGATTAATTTTGATAGCTTGGTTAAGATCTGCCAGTGCTAATTCCCATTTTTTCTGCTCATAGTAAAGAACACCGCGATTGTTGTAGGCATCAGCATCATCAGGATTAATATTGATAGCTTGGTTATAATCTGCCAGTGCTAATTCCCATTTTTCCTGCTCTCTGTAAAGATTACCGCGATTGTTGTAAGCCAGAGCTAAATCAGGATTAATATTGATAGCTTGGTTATAATCTGCCAGTGCTAATTCCCATTTTTTCTGGTCACTGTAAAGAACACCGCGATTGTTGTAAGCAGCAGCTAAATCAGGATTAATTTTGATAGCTTGGTTAAAATCTGCCAGTGCTAATTCCCATTTTTTCAGGTCAATGTAAAGATTACCGCGATTGTTGTAGGCATCAGCATAATCAGGATTAATTTTGATAGCTTGGTTAAAATCTGCTAGTGCTAATTCCCATTTTTCCTGCTCATAGTAAAGACCACCGCGATTGTTGTAAGCCAGAGCTAAATCAGGATTAATATTGATAGCTTGGTTATAATCTGCCAGTGCTAATTCCCATTTTTTCTGTTCATAGTAAACAA
>NZ_JACJPT010000166.1:0-8136 GCF_014696195.1 Sphaerospermopsis sp. FACHB-1094
CATTAATACGCCAAACCAGCCGATGTAAAGGCGGTTATTGGTGCTGGTGATAAATTCACAGAAACGATCCCATACGTTGGCGCTTTGGCGCTGTTGAATGGTTGTGGTCATTTTATGAGTGCGATGTTTTTGTTAAAAACACAGGTAATTCCTTTCCTGTTCTTATAAAGTTAGCATAAGTTTACGAGTTTTGTAACATTGATTATTTTATTAAAATTTATAAAGGTAATAACTTTTACTTATTATTAAGTTTACAAAACTTTAGATTTGTTTAGAAATTAGGATCAAAGCGATTTACTAAAGTAGCTACTACAATCATTGGCAACTCAACAACGAAACAGATTAACCATTAGACATCTCCAGAAAAGAAATTATGGGGGCTTTATGGGGTCAGGTCGAAGCATTTGGGATATCTAGATATCTGATTTTTACCTTAAATTATCGCCCAAATGCTTCGCCCCTACAACTTATGACAAATTAATACATTCTATTTTGGAGAGGTCTGGGGCAGTCCGTTCGCGTACATCCACAGCCTAAAGTACGATAAAGTATCTCCACCAAGTTCCGATACTTTATCGGGCGTGGTTTTGGCTCACTCGATTTTCTTATAATTAATTGGATTGGATATTTTTTTTATTTGGAAGTCCCTAAAAATCAAAGTAGATATAAGGTAAACTGCCTTCAGGAGCTAGTAACCAAACTGCATAGAAACATAAAGGTACAAAAACCAGTTTTATCGGCCAACTCAACTCTAATTTCATGCTTCGTTTAAAGCCATAAGCTATACTCATGACAACAACGATCAACACCAATGACCATGTTAGTTGGTGAGGAGTGCTGTTTAAGGCTTCGACATAGACTTTTTCAATAAACTGTGAATCCGCACTATGACCCCAAAGGTGTTGTATAACTAAAGCAGAATCTTGAATATTGGGGAGACGAAACCAGATCCAAGAGGTGAAAATCATGAACTGGGTTAACAACCAAGCGAAAATTATACCGACAGGGTTGTGCCAAAATAGGTAAAGAATTTTTGAGCGATCGCTCATAGCATCTGTGAGACGATGAACAGCTAAGGCCAAACCATGCAACGCACCCCACACTACAAAACCCCAGGCAGAACCATGCCAAATACCCGCTACTATCATCACAATGAATAAATTTAAGCAGGTACGCATCAACCCCTGACGAGAACCACCCAAAGGAAAGTAAAGATAATTACGTAACCAATCACCTAAAGTTATATGCCAACGTCGCCAAAAATCGGCAATGCTGGTACTGAAGTAAGGAAAATCAAAATTTTCTGGTAAAACTAAACCAAAAAGTAAAGCAGTACCACGGACAATATCTACATAACCGTTAAAATCTAAATATAATTGTAAACCATAAGCCACAGTAGCTAACCACAAATCTGTGCTACCTGCTCTTGGTAAATTACCAAAACATAAATCTACAAAAATTCCTAGATTATCAGCGATAATGCCTTTTTTAACCGCACCTCTAGCAATTAACCATAAAGCTTCTGATAATTTATCAACATTAGGCAATTTTAGAGTATTGAGTTGAACTGCTAAGTTATGGTAACGGGTAATTGGTCCAGAAATTAATTTAGCAAAAAATAATTTATAGGCAGCAAATTTCACAAATTGTTCAGTAGCCGGCGCTCCACGATAAACATCTATTAAATAAGCAATACACTCAAATGTAAAAAAGGAAATTCCCAAGGGTGTAACTAATTTAAATGGGGCATCTGGAGAATTTATATTTATCTCAAATATCCATTTAAATATGATAGGTAGATATTTAAAACCTAATAACAATCCTACATTGAAAATAATCCCAAACCACAAAATTTTGAGACGGTTAAGATTCCAGTCAGATTGAGCAATTTGCCACTCTTCATTAGAAAGTTGCCAATCTTGGGAATGTTTACCTGGTGAGGTATTTTCCCCGATTTCCAAGCCTATACGAAAGTTAATAAAAGTAAGTACCAATAGTAATGGTAAGTATTGAATATTCCAAGATGAGTAGAATACAATACTAGCTATCAGTATTGTCCATAATCTTAATTTTTGTTCGCTTACAGTCCAGTAAATACAAAGAATACTCAGCAAAAACAGCGCGTAAAAAGGTGATATAAATTTCATTCTTTGGTTATTAGTTATTCGTCATTAGTTATTAGTGATTAGTTATTAGTGATTAGTGATTAGTCATTAGTCATTAGTTATTAGTTATTAGTTATTAGTCATTAGTTATTAGTTATTAGTCCCCAATCACCAATCACCAATCACCAATCACCAATCACCAATCACCAATCACCAATCACCAATCCCCAATCACCATTTATTTAAAACTCCAGGGTATCATCGGATCAATAGCCAACCTTTTAGATAATTCATAAGCTCCGTAGCGGTTGAGGTGACTGGGGTCAGAAAAGTAGTCATGTGCTTTGAGCCAGATTTGGCTTAAATCGCGGTAGATAAAATTGCTATTAGTAGTGGAAGCATCTAACATATATTTTTGAAATTCTTGTTCATATTTTAACCGCACTGGGTCTAAATAATCTCCTGTTAATGGCATATTGACAAACACTAATGATATTTTTTTATTTTTGGTAAACTCTATCATTGATTTTAAAGCTGTGTCTTGATTACCTGCTAGTTGAAAATCTTTATAGTCATTGTCGTAAGCTCCAGCTACTCTGGGATGGTTTTGATAATATATAGCAGGATTAAAACGAATAGATAAGGGCAAGAAGCCATCAAAATCAACGGCTGCTTGGGAATTTTGCTCTTGTGTATCGCTGGTCAATTCGGTTTTTGAGTTGACTTGCTGAGAGTTATTAATAACTGGTAAATAGTTAAGTTGTTTTTGCAATAAAGCCTTGATTTGTCCCCGATTTTCATAGCTGGCAGATATACCAACTAAAGCTTGATTTAAAAAATCATTAGTCACTTGATAAGTATTAACATTTACTGGTGTATCTTTAGTTAGCTTATCTTTCACTGCATTTGCTTGTTGGCTGGATGAATTATTGTTAACAGGCTGTGTAGCTCTTTTTAATACCTCTTCATAGCCTTTGGAAGCAGCAATAGCATTAAAAGTGATATCTTTGCGATCACTATTGAAAGCTCTAGAACCATCTGCCCAAATAATCATTTTTGGTAATTCCGAGGGTTGTAAAACTCGACGAATGATAAATTCTACAACTTGGGCTGTAGCACCATTAATACCAAAATTAAATACGTCAACTTTGGGATAACCCTGAGTGGACAAGGCTTTAGAAAGGGCAACAGGATCAACTCCTCTCAAAGCACGAGAAGAACCGATAATTAGGACATCTGGTGGCTTTCCATCTGTTGCTAGACGCTGTTTATAAAGTGCGAATTGTTCATCTAATTGCCTAGCATTAAAACTGGGTAAATTTGATCTTGCAGCCAAGAGAATAGCAGTAGCATTGGCTTTTTGTTTTAATGGTGCGGCAGGTAGATTTGTTGATGGAGTATCATCAGCTGGGGTAAATGCAGAAGCATTAAAAGCAGAATTACCAAACTGAGAATATGTTGTGTTGTTATTGCTGGTAAAAAATGTTGTTCTTTGACTTTGATTTTTTTCTGATGTTAAAGAGACCTGAGACTGTGAGGATGGAGATGTTAAAACACCAGTAACTTTGGGTGTATTTTGTCCAATCTTAGTAGTAACGTCACCTAAGATCCAATCACTTTGGAGTACGAGTATTAATCCCAAAGCTACCCAGATCAAACTTCCCCAGAGTCCTTGTTCATCGGGATTTTGCTCAGTTGATTGGTTAGTTGCTGTAAACAGTTGGCTTGCTAAAAGTAAGTTTCTGACTTGTTGATGAGCAGTTTTCAGCCAATCTTGTGTTACTTCAGTTACCAAGTTTTGAACTTCCTGAGTTGTTAAATCAGGACGCAAAATTGGCTTTTTGGTTTGCTTAGGCAGTAAATCACTGACATATTCTACCGTAGCTGCAAATTCGGGTGTAGCTTCTGGTACTAATCTGTGGCGATGTCCAAAATCAACTCCATGATGCCAAACAGGTTCAGTATCACCGGCTCGGCGACCATAAATTCTCACACCAGTAACACCGACAATACTGAGTTGACGAATAAATTGGGTGACTTTGCTGGCTACTTGCTGGCGTTTGGGACAATTGGGCGCATCACACATAATGTGTAGTAAATCACCCTTACGCAGTAATAAAACGCGAATGCCGCCTGTTTTTAACCGCCAATCCATATCCTGATTTAACAGACGCTCCAGTAGGAAAATGATCGCTGGTTCATCCCCGGCAGCACCTAATTCTAAGCTGGATGTTGCTAAGGCGGGATGTTGTGCAGCGGGTAAAGATAACCAGTCTACCCAAGCAGGTTGTTTATCTTCTGTTTTTTGTCCGTAGACAGCAGCGGACAGAATGCCTTGGGGGGCGATTTTTTCTAACTGAGAGATAATTAAAGGTAAACAAACTTCCTTTTCTGGTGCAGGAGCATTTTTTAAAGGGTCAACTGCTGGAGTACAAAAGATATGTAAGGTAAATTCTTTTAAAGAAGCTTGAACGGTAACTTGGAAATCTGATAAAACTTCAGTTAACAAACGAGCGATCGCTTGTATATCTCCCCAACGCGCCCATTCTTTGAGCATGGTTTCCGGTGGGGTTAAATCCACCCTTAACCGCCAATCTGGCTCACTTTCACCCCGAACTTGCGAGACAATAACAGCATCTTGATAACCAGCCAGCTTGAGATGTCGTAACTGTTGGGCTACTGGTTCAGCTAATAATGTGGCATCAGGACTATAAGTTGATTGGCAAAATATCCAGAGACGATTACCTGTTTTTTGAGAGTTGGCTTTAGACTCGTAGGGCTTGCTTTTAACCTGTACTGCTACACCCAACTTACTTAGGTTTTCACTCAGATAACGAGCGATCGCATCGGGGTTGCCTTGTCGTGCCAAACTTTCATTAGAGACGATCAGCGCCCCACCAGGTAGTCTAGATTTTTTGGTTTCTAATAAAAGTGCTTGTTCTGCTTGCTCTAGATGTCGATCTAATTGATTTAAATAGACTCTATGACACCATTGAGGACGATGTTCTCCTTTCTTTCGACCATAGACCAATACTTGGTATATTGAGGATTGTTCCTCATTTGTGAGACTATCTAAATCTGTTTTTCCAAGTGCTTGCAACAAGTCATAGAGTGTGTGCCAACGTTTTGGACAGTCTGTACCTTCACAAAGGATATGCAGGTCATTTCCTAGCAACCGAACTTTCACCCTGAAAGTGTTAATTCCTGTTGCTTGGCTTACCCACTGCACTAAGGTTTGCTGGCGATCTAGTAATAATGTTTTCATTATGAAGTTAACTTTAACAGGAAGCGAGGATTGGGGGATTTTGCCTGTACTTGTAAACTAGAACCATAGATTTATCACATTTTGCAGTTTCTTTTTAACAATTTTGTTACCATTGGAGCTTGCAAAATCGGCAAAGATAGTCTTACAAGGTTGCACGTCCTCTCAAGATTGAGTTTTGCGTCTATTTTACTCATCTGGCCATCATCAAGAATTAGCAATGTCATCTGTAACCCAACACCCATCACCAACCCCCGGATTAAATTGGCTCTTTTTTAGTATTCCCCAATCTGGTCTCTTACAAATAGCTACGGCATCTATGCTACTGCTACTTGTAGCAGATAAAGCAACTGGTGAAGCACTCAAAGCTATAGGAGAAGCTAGTGAAGAGGTATTTAGAGGCGATCGTCTACCTATTCTCAACTTCCCAGATCAGTAGTAACTAAACCAAAGCTAACAACATCTAACAACAGCTAACAACTACTATATATAACCATTTATTGGCTCTGGGTAATCCTCATCACTCAATTTATTCATTTTCTGATTGTGGTATTTCTTTGGTAATAGGTAATGGGTAATGGGTAATGGGTAATTATTATATTTTTCCCAATCACCAATCACCAATCACCAATCACCAATCACCAATCACCAATCACCAGTTCCCTGGTACAGCAAAAAGCAAAAAACTAAAATTGTAGGCATTAATTGGCTTTACTAGAGCAAAGAATATGGGTTCTATTTTATACTCCTCCTCGCCATCAGCGAATATCTACCCTATGTCTGAATTATTTTTACGTCATCGTCTACAGATAGTAGAAGAATTGTGGGAGTCGGTATTGCGGCAAGAATGCGGCCAAAAAATGGTGGATCTATTACGGCAGTTGCGTGATTTGTGTTCACCGGAAGGACAAGCTACCAATGATCAAGCCTCGTCAGCTGTGGAACTGATTGAACAGCTAAATATTAACGAGGCCATTCGTGCTGCTCGTGCTTTTGCTCTTTATTTTCAATTGATTAATATCATTGAGCAGGAATATGAACAAAAGCAACAGTTAAGCCGCTATTCTGAGTCAGACAGCATAGATCAGGAAAATATTCCCAATATTGTTTATTCGACTAACCAACGAGAAGACGACTTACCTGTTACTAAGTCATGGGGAGGAAATCCCATATTTCATAGTTGGACTGATACAACACCAGCTACACAAAAAGGTACATTTGCAGCTTTATTTCCTCTATTATTCAAACTGAATGTACCACCCCAGCAAATTCAGCGTTTAATTTCTCAACTAGATATTCGGTTGGTTTTCACTGCCCATCCCACGGAAATAGTCCGCCACACGATCCGCGATAAGCAGCGACAAGTAGTAAGTCTCTTACAACAGTTAGATAGCGCGGAAACTCGTTCTGGTGGCTATCCTTGGGAAGCAGCAGAGGTGAAAGAGCGATTATTAGAAGAAATTCGTCTATGGTGGCGTACTGATGAATTACATCAGTTTAAACCAACTGTATTGGATGAAGTAGATTATGCTTTACACTACTTCCAAGAAGTGTTATTTGATGGTATTCCCCAACTTTACAAACGTCTCACATACTCTCTAAAACAAACATTTCCTTGGTTAGAACCACCCAGTAAAAATTTCTGTTCTTTTGGTTCTTGGGTAGGTTCAGATAGAGACGGAAACCCATCGGTAACACCGGAAGTTACTTGGAAAACCGCTTGTTATCAGCGGAAAATGGTTTTAGAGAGATACATTCAATCGGTGAAGCATCTGATTGAATTATTAAGTGTGTCTATGCACTGGAGTGATGTACTTCCAGATTTGTTGGAGTCGTTAGAATTAGATCAATCTATTTTGAGTGATGTCTACGATGCGTTAGCTTTGCGTTATCGTCAAGAACCTTATCGCTTAAAGCTGGCTTATGTGTTAAGAAGGTTGGAAAATACCCGCGATCGCAATCTGGCTTTATATAATCGGGAAACACCAAGCAATGAAGATTCTCCCATGTATCGTTCTGGGGGGGAATTTTTAGCGGAACTGCGATTAATTCAACGCAATTTGACGGAAACAGGTTTAAGTTGTGGAGAATTAGATCATCTGATCTGTCAGGTAGAAATTTTCGACTTTAATCTTACCCAGTTAGATATTCGTCAAGAATCATCTCGTCATTCTGATACGATTAATGAAATTCTTGAATACTTACAAGTTTTACCCCAATCTTATAACGAACTCACAGAAGAACAAAGGGTAGCTTGGTTAACAGGAGAATTGCAAACCAGACGGCCGTTAATTCCCGCAGAATTACCATTTTCGGAAAAAACTAATGATGTAATTGAAACTTTCCGGGTGGTGCGATCGCTGCAACAAGAATTTGGCATTAACATCTGCCAAACTTACATTATCAGTATGTGCAGGGAAGTTAGCGATGTTTTGGAAGTGCTGCTGTTAGCGAAGGAAGCGCGGTTATTTGATCCAGCGATCGCTGTAGGAACTATTCGTGTTGTACCACTCTTTGAAACTGTAGAAGACTTACAACGCTCTAGAAGCGTGATGCGACAACTGTTTGAACTACCATTGTATCGTGCTTTCTTAGCTGGGGGTTATGCAGAAATTAACCCTGACAACTCCTCCCCATCTCCCCACACTTCGACACCGCCCTTCGACACCGCCCTTCGACACCGCCCTTCGACACCGCCCTTCGACACCGCCCTTCGACACCGCCCTTCGACACCGCTCAGGACAGGCTCAGGACAGGCTCAGGACAGGC
>NZ_JACJPT010000167.1:0-7963 GCF_014696195.1 Sphaerospermopsis sp. FACHB-1094
TTCGTTTTCAAACACTACTGCTATTGCATTCGGTGTTTTCTCTACCTGCTCTTCAAATAACTGATGGATACATTTATCAACAGGATATTCAACTTGAGTATTATTCCATTCTGTTAATAGTTGGTGTTTTTCTGACTCAGTTAGTAGTGGTAACTCTCCTATTCTTTGCTCTGGGTTCTTCACTATCCCTGCCAACAAAGTCTGAAAATGATTAATCATTCTCCCAATAGTATCAGGAGCAAAAATATCGGTGTTATATTCCCAATATCCAATTAATCCCTGTTGTGTCTGCCACATCGAGAGACCTAAATCAAACTTTGCACTACCTCTATCTATAATTTCTGGAGTCAGACTAATACCAGGTAACTCTAAAGTATCCAGGGAGAAGTTTTCCAGCACAAACATCACCTGAAACAGTGGATTATAGCCCAGAGAACGTTCCGGTTTTAATGCCTCTACTACTTGCTCAAATGGTATATGCTGGTGTGCATAAGCATCCCCAACCACAGAACGAACTTTTTCTAGTAACTGGGAGAAACTAGGATTACCTTGTAACTGGGTACGCAAAACCAAAGTATTGACAAAAAAGCCAATTAATGTCTCAATTTCTCGGCGATCTCGGTTAGCAAAAGGTGAACCAATACAAATATCATCCTGACCACTGTAACGATGCAGTACCACAGCAAAAGCTGTTAACAAGGTCATAAACAAAGTTACACCTGACTTTTGACTGAGGGTGATAAGTTGAGAGGTTAAATCTGCATCAATATGAAATTCTACACTAGCGCCGGCGAAAGTTTGCTCTGGGGGACGTGGATAGTCTGTTGGTAACTCCAACAAAGGAGGTGCGTCTGCTAACTGTTGTTTCCAGTATTCCAGTTGCTTGTCTTCAACTTCTTTAGTTAACCATTTCCGTTGCCAAAGAGCAAAATCAGCGTATTGTATTGTTAACTCTGTTAAAGGACTTGGTTTTCCCTGAATAAACGCTGAATAAAGTGCTTCTAATTCTTTGAAAAATATCCCCATTGACCAACCATCTATGATGATGTGGTGCATGGTGATCAGCAACAAATGGGATTCTGGTTCTTGCTGTAGTAAAGTAACTCTTATTAAGGTATCAGTCCCTAAATCAAAAGACTTGCTAACCTCTTGATTGATAATTTGTTGTACAGCAGTTTCTGTGAAATCTTGTACATCTATCACAGGAATATTGAGAGTTAAATTAGGTTTAATTACCTGAAAAGGGATACCTTCTACTGTAGGAAAGTTAGTTCTTAAAGCTTCATGACGGCGGATAATTTCGTTGATACTTTTTTCTAAAGCAGTCCAAGAAAGCTTACCAACAATTCTGAGTTGGAAACTTTCATTATAAGATGTGCTTTCTCCATCCAACTGAGACAGAAACCACATTCTTTGTTGGGCAAAAGATAAAGGTAAATCTTGATCTCTGGTAACGGGAACTAAAGACAAAGAAGTTATTTGTGTAGCTGTTTGCGCTTCTTGTAAAAAAGCAATAATTTCTGTTTTCCGTTCTTTAATTTGCTGTTTTATTTCTGCCGTCATTGCTCCTTTAGGAGCGCGAAAACGTAATTGACCATCCTCAAGCCAAACTTTGATATTTAAATTATTCAGTAATGATAAAAATTCAAATATAGCCATTTTATAAATAATCCTCTTCGTATTCTTGTGCTGATGTTTCAGTCAAATTATTTTGACTTTGAGTTACTGTTTTAATTACTGTAATTGTTTGAGATAACCCAGCAATAGTAGGTGTTTGCAAAAAACGCTGTAAAGACAATTCTAAAGAGAAATTTTCTCTTAACCGAGCAATTACTTGACCAGCTAATAATGAATTACCACCCAATTCAAAAAAGTTGTCATCAATGCCTAAAAGTGTAACTTTTAAAACTTGTTGCCAACATTGGGCAATTTTTAATTCTATCTCGTTCCGTGGTTCAATCTGCTCCCTATTGTCTTGATTGTTACTTCTTTTGATCAGTTTAGCATGATCAATTTCACCATTTTTGAGAAATGGCATTTCTGGCAGTTGTACAGATTTATAAATACAAACAGCACCAAAATGATCTTGTACTTTTAAACTTGGTAATTTAACAACCTCCCCAGTATTGGTTGTGAAATAGGCAGTTAATTTTTGTAAATTAAAACTTGATGACTGCCACCGTTGAATATTTTGCTTACTGCCATCTAAACCGATCAACAAATTATGTTGCTGATGGTATAAGCTGGCCAGCATGGAAGATATTGCTTCGGAGGAAGACATAATATAATAACCCTTGGCACGGATCAGATTTTTCATCTGATATCCTTGACTCATTCCCGTATTATCCCACATACTCCAACTCAAACAATAGCTGGTTAATTTATTGTTGGTTAATTTATTTTGGGAATTTTGGTAATGAGTAAAACTATCGAGAAAACTATTAGCAGCAGCATAACCACCCACAGCAGTGCTACCGAAAAACCCATTTACTGAAGAAAAGTTAATAAAAATAGTATCCTGATTTTCTTTTGCTAATTGATGCAATACCCAAGATCCCAAAACCTTGGGATGTAGAATTGCTGCTAAGTTTTCCTGGGTTTCTGCTACTACCTGTTGTTCGTGCAAAGTTCCGGCTAAATGCAGTATTCCATCGAGATTTTTGCCCCATCTGAATTGAGCTTTTTCTACTATTGTTTGCAACTGTTTTAAGTCGCAAATATCAACGGCTTCATAAATTACTTCTCCCCCAAGCTGCGCTAGTTCTTGATAGAGTTTGATGTGTTTTTCTGAAGTTAAAGGAGTTCTACCAACTAATAATAATTTAGCTTGGTAATGTTTTAACAAATACCGAGCAATTTCAATACCTATACCACCCATACCCCCAGTGATTAAATACGTTCCTCCTTGTTTGAAGGTAGTTGAGGAGTGAGGTTGGCTTGTAAAATCAACTTGTTCTAAGCGAGAAATTAAACGCTGTCCGTTTCTGTATGCTACCTCTCGTTCTTTTGAGGAGATTTGCATTTCTTGGAGAATTAAATACCCATTTTTTGCAACTTCAGCAAAGGGTAAATCAATGTGGCGACAATTGATTTGCGGTAGTTCTTGAGGAATGGTTTTTAATAATCCTAATACTGTTGATTTTTCATAAGCTATAGGATCATCTGAGCAGATAGCTTGGAGATGAGAAGAAATAAATAATAATTGAATATTTTGATCAAAGCTATGATTTTTTTCTAAGGCTTGCACTAGGAATAATAAACTATATATTCCCTGTGCTTGGGCTTTTTCTAAGCTATCAATACTGTTAATTTCCTGATATTTATCGTAAGTCCAGAGATGGACAATCTGCCCAATAATAATATTATCTGCTGCTAGGGATGCTATTAAAAGTTGATAGTCTTTGGCTATTTCTGGATTAATAACATAATGGTTACGATTGATTTTTTTAAATTCTTCTCCAGGTGCAACGGTAATATAGGTCAGTTTATTTTCTGACAATGTTTGACCTAAATAGTCACCCAATCCCCAAGCATCGAGAAATACTAGAGTTGTATTAGTAATAGTTAAAGAGGAATTAACATTAATGGGTGATTTAGGTTTCCATACTTGACGGTAAAACCAATTGGGAATAGTATTACTATTGCCTAGTAATATATCAATTTGTTTAATGATTGATTGAAATTCACCTGTTTGGAAACGTTGACTGAGTTGAGAACGTTGAATTTTGCCAATAGCAGTTTTAGGAATAATTTCTTTAGCTACGGGAATTAAATAATCAGGATTTATTCTCACCTTGTTCACAACACAAGCACGAATTTCTTTGAGGAGAGGTAATAAACTTTGATCATCATCAAAAGAAGTATGGAAAAATATTGCTAATTTATCAGTATTGCTTCCTGGTTGTCTGACTGCACAAGCAGCTGTATAAGAAACTTCTATTCCTGTAATTTCTTCAACAGCAGCTTCAATTTCGTGACAGTAGTAATTTAATCCATTAATAATAATTACATCTTTGATTCTGCCAGTAATGGTTAAACGTCCTTGATCAAGAAAGCCTAAATCCCCTGTATTCAACCAACCATCAGCAGTAAAAGCTTCTTGGTTTGCTTGTGGATTTTGATAGTAACCGATAGTAACAGATGCACCTTTTACCTGTAAACAACCAATAGTATTTTCTTCAACTACCTGATTTTGATTATCTACAATTCGCATAGAAAATCCAGGAATAGGTGAACCCAATTCTACAAATTTCTGCTCATCTGTAGTTGAATCTAGTAAAAAACTATCGGCAAATACGACACCAGAAGATGTTTCAGACATTCCCCAACCTGGGTGCATTGCGGTAGCTGGTAGGTGATATAACTGAACTAGCTGCAAAAATTTTCTTGCTGTTTTAGCAACGATCAGTTCGCCTCCATTATGAATTAATCGGAGTGAAGATAAATTCCAAGTTGGTGTTGGGATATTTTTGATCTTTTCTAGTTGCTCATTGATTAAGCTATAAGCAAAATTAGGACCCCAAGTCACGGTAACGCGATAATGAGTAATCCAATCTAGCCATGTTGTAGGTTTTTGTAAAACTAATTCAGAGTTCCCATGAATTTGTTGGCAGCCAACATAAACATCCCGTAAATGGAACATAATTATTCCCACAACATGGTCTAAGGAAAACCAATTTAACGTGATATCTTCACTTGTATAAGCATTCATCACGGTAGTACCAGCACAACGTGCTATTAAGCTACTGTGAGTCTGCATAACGGCTTTGGGTGTACCCGTGCTGCCAGAAGTCAAAAGCAAAATTGCTAAATCTTCTGGTTGATTATCATATATGTTGAAATCTGGTTCACATTGACTTAAATGATCAACAGTGGCAATTTTAAAGTTTTCTAAGTTTAAAACTCTGGCAAAATCATCAATGTCAGCAGATAAAGAAACACTTGTTAGTACCAAGGGTTTCTCTAACATCTCCCATGTGTTTTTTAATTTACTAGCTGTATTATTACCTGGTTCATAAATAGGCGCAATGGATACTGGAACTGGAACAAAACCACCCAACACACAACCCCAAAAAGCACAGATGAAATCTTGGTTATCTGCTAATTGAAAAATTACTTTGTCTTGAGGTTTAAGTCCTAATTTTCTTAGTCCTGCTAAAATTCGTTGGGCATTCTGCCATAATTCTTTGTAAGATTGAACTGTCTCACTGCCATCGGATTTAATATAGATAATACCTTCGTTTGAATTTTTAGCGGCTCTTTGTAATACTTCTACTAAATTTTTAGGAGCGTCTGGAGAGTATGGTAGTGGTTCACCGTGACTAATGGCTAACTTTTTTGATGAGGATAGGTTTTTATTTTCTATTTTCTGACTATGTGTAGTTGCTTGTATTTCTTGTTGGTTATTTTCATAGAAGTTTGCTTGACTCTCCCCCAACAAATCTTCTAAATGCAAAGGAGGAATACTTTTAACCACAGGTTCAGCAACTACCGCCACCCGTTCAATTTCTGACAATGACTCTAATTGCTTTTCTAAATCTCTCATTACATCAGAGTTAATCACTTCTAAACTCGATAAAGTAACTTCATCGATATAACCTGCATCTGTTAGGGGTATGGTAGATATGGGTACAAATGCGGCAGGTATTAACTCACTGGGGATAATTGTTTGCAGATGATCTAAAATTTGTTCTGGTGCAAACAAACCCGATGGAACTATATAAGCTATTAATTCCTGTTTTCCCTTTTTTGTCTGTCTTTTGATAACTACACAATCATCTACAGTCAAACTCGACCGAATAGCAACTTCTATTTCTTGTTGGTATGCAAAACTTTGATTAATTGAAGTCCCTAAAATTTGACTATGGTGATCTAAATGCATTATCTTTATATATCCTTATTAAGATTCAAGCTGCTATTAATTATTTTTTTAATTTTTTCAATTAACGCTGATTATAAGGTAAAACATTCATTTATTTTAACTTAAAATTAATGGTTTTTAAATTGGTTGGTAAAATTTATACTTACTAAGCAAACAGATAATCTCAGGTTTAGCAGTCAACTGCAAGAGCATTTTAAACATTTAAGCAGACAGTTAAGACTGTTAACTAGAGATTGCTGAAAAAGTTGAGAACGAACTTAATGAAAACCTGAGTTCGACGTAAGAGAATAACCTGCAAGTGTTGATTAACAAGAGTTTCAGGAGTGAATTAAGTTTTTATTAATTGTCAATAAATGAAAATTATTGACAATTAATTAGAAATAGACAATATGCTAACGGGGGGACAATCATGACTGAAAAGCTTATCCTGCAAGGATTTGAAAGAGAAGTCTATTCAAAAGATCAAACCAATTTTAGGATTACAGCTATTTTCAGGTAAATAAACCACATTTTGATTTAGGTTTCGCGTCAACAATGTAGGGGCGTTCGCGAAGCGTGCTGGAAGCATCAGCATTCGGATGATAGTCTTCGGTAAAAACCGATAATTAATTGTCCGAATGCTTCGCCCTTACTGTGGTCTAAAAAAATGAAAACTCCTGTCACACGAACGTAAAATAGGATTTTCCCAAGGAAATTATTGACAATGGAATCAATAAGGGGGGAAATTGCTCTGTATCTTTTTATGTCTAACAAGATTGAAAGGGTTACAGAGTCTTGGTTTCAAGGTACTTTGTCCCCCTGTCAGAGGTTTTTGGTTTATTCAGCAACCCCTAGTTAAGTGATCATCATCCGTAAATGTGAGGCTAAGGTTTTGACATTAGGTTCATACAGCATCCGTAAGTGATTTCCAGGTACAGATATTACTTTCACAGAGTCTTCTGTGCAATCTTGCCATCCCCAATCTGGTAAATCGTAATTATAAATAGCACGAAGTTGTTTTAGATTAACTTCATCCACTTCTTCAGCGCGGAATAAACCAATGGGCGCAGAAATTTGATAAGAAGGCCGATAATTTGCATAATTAATTGTTAGTTGTTTCGTTACCTGCATATTTGTTTTGAGTAAAGACAGGCTTGAGTTTTCCGGTAAAACATCATGTTTGTATAAATACTCTGCGGCTAAATTCCAACGGGCTAACTCGTCTGGTTGAGCAGCTAAATCAGCATAATCCAAACCTAATGAAATTCCCTTTACATCTTCTATAGATAGGAGTAATTCCCACATCCAATCAGTATCTGTCATCTTAGTTAGATCTTCAGGGTGAATCACCAATCCAGCATCTAAGATAGCCAGTAATTCTACCTTTTCACCCTGCTTTTCCAATTGGTAAGCCATTTCAAAAGCAACAACAGAACCTGCTGAATATCCTGCCAGTATGTATGGACCATGAGGTTGTTGCTCACGTAATAAATCAATCAGTTGACTACCATGCAGTTCTACTGACTCTGGAACTTCACCAAATCCATTTCTTCCTGGAGTTTCTAAACTATAAACCGGATGATTTTCTAAGTTAATAGCCAAATCTTTAAAATAGAAACCATGTCCATTACGACCAGGTAAACAAAATATAGGAGTGGCACTTCCTTGAGATTGGAGTGTAAGCAAATGGGGATGGCATTGCTGCACTTCATGGTCAGAGATTTGTAATGCTAATTGAGCAATTGTTGGATTGTCAAATAAACTACTTTGAGTAATGATGTCCTGTAATGTGTTGACAAATTCCTTTGCTAGTTTTTCAATTGTGGCTGCTTGGTGAAGATTTGTGCTGTATGTCCACTCTATTTGCAACTGTTTTTCAACTATCATGCTGTTTATATCTAGCAGATGAGGGCGGTTGTTTTGTAAACCGTGCATTCTTCCTGCTGACTCACTAGCTGGCTGCATCCAAGAATTTGTATTAATCTGTTGATCAAATTGACCCAAATAATTAAAACTGATTTCGGCTTGGGGTAATGTCTTTAGTTGACTAGCAATTTCTGGATCTTGACTCAGATAGCGCAATAGTCCATAACCAATGCCTTT